>CALWWS010000041.1 GCA_944385305.1 uncultured Oscillospiraceae bacterium
AAAGCGGGCCGCCCCATAGGGCGGCCCGCTTTCTTAGCGTTTGACGTTTTATTAAGTGTCGTCCTCAATCAGGCCGTAGCCGCCGTCGTTGCGGCGGTACACCACGGCAAAGGCCCCGTCGTCGTCGGCGTTCTTGAAGGCGAAGAAGGTGTGATCCAGCAGGTTCATCTGCAGCACCGCCTCCTCCACCGTCATGTGCTTGATGGGGAAGCGCTTGGTGCGCACGATGCGGAACTCCTCTTCCTCCTCCTCGCTCTCGGGCACGAAGGAGGACATCTCCTCCACATCCACGCTGCGCTCAAAGGCATTCTCCCGCAGACGCTTCTCCAGCCGGGCCTTGTTCTTGCGAAGCTGCCGCTCTACCGAGGAGACCGCCGCGTCAATAGTGGCAAACATGTCGGAGGTGCTCTCCGCCACACGGATGATGGTGCCGCCGGAGCGCAGGGTAAGCTCCACGTTGTTGCGCCCCTTCTCCACGCTGAAGACAACGGCGGCCTCCGTATCCGCCTTAAAATAACGGTCTAATTTGCCCACCTTTTTCTCGGCATAGGCGTGCACCTTGTTGGGCAGGTTGACCTTCTTGTCTGTAAACACGAACTTCATTGCGTTCAGCTCCTTTCGCCCCCGGAGGGGCCTTGCTCGTGGAGGCGGACCTCCCTTGTGCTGATTATACCACAAAGTCCGTAAAATGTCACAGGATTTTGTAAATTATTTCTCCCGTCAGTTGCCGTGGCCGTGACAGTGCCCCTCCCCATGGCCGCCGCAGTGGTGGTCGTGCTCGCCGCAGCTGTGGCCGTGCTCCCCGTGGTGGTGGCCGCAGCTGGCGTTGGGATCATAGCGCAGCCCGCCGGATACCAGGGCCTGCACCTGCTCATCCGCCGCTCCGGACACCCCGGGATACAGGGTAATCCCCGCCTGGGCCAGGGCCGTCCGCGCCCCGCCGCCGATGCCGCCGCAGATCAGAGCCTGCACCCCCTGGGCCTGGAGGAAACCGGCCAGGGCCCCGTGGCCGCTGCCCGCCGTGTCCACCACCCGGGCGTCGGTCACAACGCCGTTCTCCACCTGGTAGATCTTGAACTGCCTGCTGTGTCCGAAGTGCTGAAACACCTGTCCGTTCTCATAGGTCACCGCGATTTTCATAGTCAAATCTCTTCCTTTCTGAAATCATCTTCTCCGCAGCCACAGCCGCAGCGCCGCCGGGCGCACCCGTGCCGGGCGCACTCCCGCCCGCCGCAGGTATCTCCCCCGGGGCAGACCACATAGTCCCCCCCGGTAATGTGCAGGCCGTACCCCTCCACCAGCGCCTGGGCCAGCTTGCGCCGGGCGCCGTCGTATACCGCCTGCACCGTGGAACGGGCCACCCCCATCTGGGCGGCGCACTGGGCCTGGGTGCACCCCAGCAAGTCGATGAGCCGGATGGTCTCGTACTCCTCCACCGTCATCTCCACCTGTCCCCGCGCCCCCTCCAGGGGGGCAAAGCCGCTGTACCGGGGCAGAGCGCAGATGCGCCTGCACTTTCTGGGTCTCGGCATCCCATCTCCTCCTGTTTTCGGCTTATGCCATTTATTATATCCTGTTTTTGTCATATGTCAATAATAAAATTTCAGACTATTTGGTTTAATCAGTCGAATTTCCTCTTGCCCGGGGCGCTGGAATATGGTATTCTTTTGCATACCGCTATTTGGAAAGAGAGGAATTTCGTATGTCTGAACTCCCCCACCGGCAGGGTCCCGCCCTGGCCAACCCCGGCCCGCTGGGGCTGCTGGGCTTTGGCATGACCACCACCCTGCTCAACCTGCACAACGCCGGACTGCTCCCCCTGTCCATCGTCATTGTATCCATGGGCTTTGCCCTGGGCGGACTGGCCCAGATCATTGCCGGCGTGCAGGAGCTGAAAAACGGCAACACCTTCGGCGGCACCGCCTTCACCGCCTACGGGCTGTTCTGGTGGTCCCTGATCCTCATCTGGATCTGCCCCTTTGAGGGGATTGCCGCCTCGGACGGGGCGTCCATGGGCTTCTACCTGCTGCTCTGGTGTGTGTTTACCCTGTTCATGTTCATCGGTACCCTGCGGCACAACCGGGCCACCCAGGTGGTCTTCGGCTCCCTCACCGCGCTCTTCCTTCTGCTGGCCCTGGCCAACTTTACCGGAGCCCACGCCCTGCACCTCATTGCCGGGATCGAGGGCATCTTCTGCGGTCTGTCTGCGGTGTACAACGCGGTGGCCCAGATTGTCAACGGGGAGTACGGACGCACCGTGATGCCCGTGTAAAATCTCCTCTGTCTGCGCAAAAAATCCCTGCGGCCACAGCCGCAGGGATTTTTTCTCTTGTTCAGTCCACCCGCTCCCCGTCCAGGAACACCGCCTTTACCCGGCTGCTCCAGTCCAGGGGGTAGCCGTCGGTGACCACCACGTCGGCGTCCTTGCCCGGGGTAAGGGAGCCCACCCGCCGGTCTACCCCCGCAATCCGGGCGGCGTGGAGAGTAATGGCGGCCAGGGCCTGCTCGGGCTCCATGCCTCCCCGCACCGCCATGGCGGCGCACAGGGGCAGGTGCTGGATAGGAGTCTCCGGGTGGTCGGTACAGATGGCCACCTCCACCCCCGCCCGGGCCAGCAGGGCAGGATTGGCCAGGGTCATCCCCGCCAGCTCCGGCTTGCACCGGTCGTTGAGACAGGGGCCGGTGATCACTGCCGCCCCCTCCCGGGCCAGCAGGTCGGCAATCAGGTGTCCCTCGGTACCGTGGACAATGACGTAGCGCAGCCCGTACTCCTTGGACAGGCGCACCGCCGTGGCAATATCATCCGCCCGGTGGGCATGGAAGTGGACAGGCAGCGTCCCCGCCACCACGGGGAGCAGGGCCTCCAGGGCGGGGTCATAATCAGGCATATCCCGGTCCGGGTCCTCCTGGGCTTTGTCCTGCCGGTCCCGGTACTCCACCGCCTTGTCCAGCTGCTCCCGGATAAGGGCGGCGGTGGCCATGCGGGTGATGGGGGTCTCCTTGCGCTCGTTGTACACCGTCTTGGGATTCTCCCCCAGGGCAAACTTCATGGCGGCGGGGGCCTTGAGCACCATTTCATCCACCCAGCGGCCGTTGGTCTTGAGGACGGCCATCTGCCCGGCGATGGGATTGGCGCTGCCCGGGCCGGTGAGCACAGTGGTCACCCCCGCCTGGCGGGCTTCCTCAAAGCAGCGGTCCAGGGGGTTGATGCCGTCCACCGCCCGCAGCTGGGGGGTGCAGGGACTGGTGGACTCGTTGCCGTCGTCTCCCTCAAACCCCAGAGCGTTGCCGAACAGCCCCAGATGGCAGTGGGCGTCCACGAAACCAGGGAGAACATGTCCTCCCGCTGCGTCCAGCACCTGCTCCCCCGGGGACGGGACAAATCCCTCCATCGCGCCCACTGCGGTGATCTTCCCCTGCTCAAAAGCCACGTAGCCCCGGTCAATCACCGGGGCGTCCATGGGATGAACCACTCCATTGATAATAATCATGCCACCGCGCCTTTCGACAAAAGTTTTAATTGACAAATAAAGGAAAATAAGTTATTGTATGTATGCAGCTCGACCGATATGCGCAAATCCATTTTCATCCTCCCGCGCACACACAGGTACCCGCTTTTGGGCGCTCCGCATTTGGAGCGCTCTTTTTTTGCCTTGCAGGGCACGGCCGCAAATTACAGGGCCGGCGGACTACTCCTCCAGCTGCCAGCTCTCCACCAGGGTGACGGTGATCTCCAGGTACTCCCCCTGCCGCCACACCTGCAGCGCCAGCGCCTGGCCGGCCTGCATGCTGTTTTTCAGGGCCTGGAGCTGCTCCATGTCCTCCACCGGCTCCCCCTGGGCCTGGACGATCACGTCTCCTGCCTCCAGCTTGCCCCAGGCGTCGGAGCCCTCCTGCACCTGGTCCACCTTTACGCCTGTGGGGGTTCCCGCCTCCCGGGCCATATCGGCGGTGACGGTGTATCCCAGAATACCAATGGTGGGCCGTCCATTCACGTGTCCGCTGGCAATCAGTTCATCCACCACCGCCTTCACCGTGGTGCTGGGGATGGCAAAGCCCAGGCCCTCCACCGTGTCGTAGTAGGAGTACATTTTCAGGTTGGTGATGCCCACCACCTGGCCGTACTGATTGATGAGGGCGCCCCCCGAGTTGCCCGAGTTGAGGGCGGCGGTGGTTTGGATGAGGGTCATGGTGCGCCCGTCCACCGCCACGTCCCGGTTGATGGCCGAGATGATGCCGTCGGTCATGGTGCCCCGCAGCTCCTCTCCCAGGGGGTTGCCGATGGCCAGAGCGGTGTCCCCCACCTCCAGCTGGGCCGAGTCGCCGAACACCGCCGGGCGCAGGCCCTCGGCCTCAATCTTCAGCACCGCCAGATCGGTCTGCACGTCCTGACCCACCAGCAGAGTGGAGTACACGCTCTCATCCCACAGCACCACGTCCACCCGGCTGCTGCCCTCGATGACATGGGCGTTTGTGATGATATAGCCCTTCTCGTCGCAGATCACCCCGGTACCCAGAGACTGCTGGCCCTCCAGGTATGCCCGGACGCTGACAATGCTCTGCACATTGTCCTGGTAAATTTGCTGATAGCTCAATCCCTCACCCTCCGGCTGGGCATAGAGCTGCAGGACCGTCCCGTCCCCCAAGGCGGCCCGGGGCAGCTGAGGAGCTGTCTGCTGCGGGGTGTCTGTGGGCTGCGCCGGCCACTGCCTCTGCTCCTCCTGCTCCCACTGGGGCAGCCGGACGGACAGCGACCAGCGGGGCGATTCGTCCAGGAGCAGGATGGCGGCGGTAATCCCCCCAATGAGGGCCAGAAAGCACACAAAGCACACCACAATCCGTCCCCTGCCCCGCCGCCTGGGCGGGGGATCGGGGCGGGTGGGCGGCTCCTGCCAGGGCCGCTGGTCATAGTAGTACGGGTGCATGGGCACACTCTCCCTCCGGCCGGTCAGGCCAATGTGAGCGTAAAGGTAAACTCGGTCACTCCATCCTGGCTGGTGACGGAGATGTTCTCCTTGTGGTTGTTGAGGATGGTCTTAACGATATACAGCCCCAGGCCAACCCCCTCCCGGTCCACACTGCGTGACTTGTCGCTCTTGTGGAAGCGGTCGAAGATCATGGCCAGCTCGTCTGGGGGGATGGTCTGTCCGGTGTTGCGCACGCTGACATAGGCCTTGCCCCCCTTGGTGGTAATCCCCAGGCCCATAGCCGTACCCGGGTTGGAGAACTTGATGGCGTTGTCCAGCAGGTTATAGCAAACCTGGGTAATGGCGTCCGGGTCGCCCCATACCATCACCGGGTTGTCAGGCAGGTTGGTGTCCACGTCCAGCCCCCGGTCGGTGATCTTGCCCTCCAGGCTCACCAGCACCCGCAGCATAATCTCTGACACGTCAAACTGCTCCTGGGCGGTGACGTTCTCCGCCGACTGCAGCCGGGAGAGATCCAGCATCCGCCGCACCAGGCGGGAGAGGCGGCGGGTCTCCGAGGAGATGGTCTTGAGCGCCTCCCGCTCCTTCTCCGGAGGGATGGTGCCGTCCAGAATCCCGTCGGAGAAGCCGGCAATGGTGGTCATGGGGGTCTTGAGCTCATGGGAGATGTTGGCCACAAATTCCGAACGCCGGGCCTCGCTCTTGGCAATGGAGTCGGCCATGGCGTTGAAGGCCTCCGCCAGCTCTCCCACCTCGTCCCGCCGATCCTCATAGCCGGATACCCGCTGGTCGTACTCCCCGTGGCCGAACCGGCGGGCGGCCTCGGCGATCTCCTTAAGGGGCCGGGTCTGCTTGAGAGAGGTAACAGAACTGAACACAAAGGCCATGCACAGCACCACCACGGCGGTAAAGAAGTATATAGTAGTGAATGCACGCCACAGCTCAGTGATGCTGGAGGCCTGAGCGGCCACATAGGCCACCCCCACCTGCTGCTGCTCGCTCTGGCCGGTAAGCAAATTCATCGTGGTGACATAGATGGGGGTGCCCGCCACATAGCGCCGGTCGGCAAACAGGCCCCCCAGATCGCTCATGCCCGCATACCTGCCCTGCTGCTGCACCTGGGATACCACGCTCTGCGGCAGGTAGAGTCCACTGAGCTTGGTCTGGGCGGTACCGCTGTCTGAGGCCAGCACCACCTCCCCGTCGTTTTCCGTAAGAATAATGCAGGCGTCGGAGATACGGGCGATGGAGGCAATATAAGCCTGATAGGCCTCATCTCGAATGCTGATTCCCCCGGTGCGGATGGCGCCGGTAAAGGTGGCCACATAATTGGCGTTACGCTCCATGGCGTCCTGCTTCTCCCGGATGGAGTACTGGTAGGACAGGGTGATGAAGGCAGTGCCCAGCAGAGCAAAGGAGATCATCACCAGCCCCGCCATCAGGACAAACTGCCTTTTGTACAGGCTCCTCATTGACCGCTCACAACCTCAAACTTATATCCCACGCCCCACACGGTCTTCAGGCTCCACTGGGTAGACACCCCCTCCAGCTTCTCCCGCAGGCGCTTGATGTGCACGTCCACCGTGCGGGAGTCCCCGAAGTAGTCAAAGCCCCACACCTCGTCCAGCAGCTGGTTGCGGGTAAACACCCGGTTGGGGGAGGCGGCCAGATGGTAGAGCAGCTCCAGCTCCTTGGGCGGGGTGTCCACCCGCTTGCCGTCCACCAGCAGCTCATAGGAGTCCAGGTTGATCACCAGCTTGTCGAAGGACAGCTTCTTCTCGCCGCCCTCCTCCTCTTCTCCCCCGAAGCGGCGCAGCACCGCATGGATGCGGGCCAGCACCTCCTTCATCTCAAAGGGCTTGACGATGTAGTCGTCGGCGCCGCTCTCCAGGCCCAGCACCTTGTCCCCCAGCTCCCCCTTGGCGGTAAGCATGATGACGGGGGTGCGGTCGCTCTCCCGGATCTTCTTGAGCACCGACCAGCCGTCCATCACGGGCAGCATAATATCCAGCAGCACCAGATCGGGGTGGAAGGAGCGAAACAGCTCCACACCCTTTCCCCCGTCTCCGGCTACCGCCGTCTCAAACCCCTCCTTCTCCAGATAGAGATGCAACAGCTGGGCGATGTTGTTGTCGTCTTCCACAATCAAAACTTTTCGGGCCATACCGCACCGTCCTTCCCTCTGTTTTCCGGCCGCAGGGCGCCCGCCGCGCCCCTTTGATCCGATTATATCCGACTCTCTCCGATTAGGGTGAATATTTTGTGAATTCAGGGCATCTCCACATAGGCACGGTCCAGCTGCACCACGGCAAAATACCGCTCATCCAGGGTGGCTACCGCCCGCTGAATGCGCTGCTTTACCTCCTGGTCGGACAGAGGACAGCGGTGAGGCACCACCACATCAAAGATCAGGTTTGTATACCTGGGGCCCTCCGTCATGCGGAAGTCGTGGATGGACATGCCGGGCTCAATCACCTGCACCAGGCTGGCCACCTGCCCCCGCACCCGGGACACCCGGGCGTCGTCTGTGGCGATGGGGTCCATGTGCACCGAGGTGACGATCCCGAACTTTTTGTGCAGCTCCCGCTCGATGTGGTCGATAGCATCGTGGACCTCCATAATATCCGCATCCCGCCGCACCTCGGCGTGGAAGGACATCATAGCCCGGCCGGGGCCGTAGTCGTGAATAACCATGTCGTGCATACCCACCACCTGGGGGTGCTCCATCACCGTCTTTTCAATCTCCC
>CALWWS010000042.1 GCA_944385305.1 uncultured Oscillospiraceae bacterium
CACACAGCAGCCCGGCGCTCTGCCCGCCAATTTCCTCGCCCTCCCGGGCAAAGACCCCTTCCTGGGCTGCAATGGAGAGCTTCACGTCAGGATAATCCGCCAGGGCCTGGCGCACCAGGGCGTAAAAATTCTCCAGTTCCGCGCTGAACTGCTGGGGATTGTAGTTCTCCCCGGTCTGAATGCTGCTTATGTCTCCCTCCACGGGGAAGGCGGCGTTGTCCAGGAAAATTTCGTCAACGCCCAGCGCCGCCAGTTCCCGGCACACCCCGGCCAGATATTCCTGCACCTGGTCGTTGGCGGGGCTGAGCCAGCGCATCCCCTCCGGGTCCAGCCAGTTGTAACCGCTCACTGTGCGCAGAGCCAGGGAATTGCGCATGCGGGGCATGGCGTTATCCCGGAAGCAGGACACCCGGGCGATGGTGTACAGCTCCCCGCCGCACAGGGTCTGAATGGCGTCGTTGAGCCCGGGGTCGGAGGCGGACACCTCTCCCCCGATGGCCAGCTCCAGCTGGGAGACATAGCCCAGGCTGCCGTCGTCCGCCTTCATGTCAAAAACCGCCGCATTGGCACCCGCGGCCTCCACCTGCTGTTGGGCGGTGCCGTCCTGGAGGGCCTGCCGGGACAGAAGCACCCCACGCACCTGGGCAGACTCCGGCTCAGGCGTAGGGGCGGGAGTCTCCGTCTGGGTGATCACAAGGGACTGGCTGGCGGTGGGGGGCGGCGGGCTCTCCTGCTCCTGCTGCTGGAGGAAGGGCAGATTCAGGCGGATACCGTCGGCGGAATAGACCTGATAGGGGTCCAGGATGCCCAGCACCAGCGCCGCTGCCGCCGCAATCAGGAGCAGAAGCAGAATGACAACCAGCACCTTTAAAAATGTACTCAGTCTGGAGCGCCCGCGGTAAGAGCCGTATCGGGAGCTTCTCATTGGTATTTCATCCTTCCCTGGAAGTTCTGCGGTCCGGCTTTCCGAACCGGCCTGCCTATTGTATCAGATTCAGAGCAAAACTTCTGCCCGTTTTAGGGGAAAGAAAAAATTATTTGTCCGGTTCCTGCCGGTCTATACGGGCCATGGCCAGCTCCAGCTTCTCCAGGGCCAGGGCCACCAGCTGTCTGTCCTCCGGGGAGAGGGTGTTGAGCGTCTGTGTAAAGCACTCCTGCACGTCCATGGCCACCTGACTGCGCATGCGGGCGTACTCCGGCGTAGTGTAGACATAGATAACCCGCCGGTCGCTCTCCGAGCGCTGGCGCCTGGCCAGTCCCAGCTTTTCCAGCCGGTCCACAATCCCGGAGACTGTGCTGTTTGCGCTGCCCGTGCGCTCAGCCAGCAGGCTGATGGGCACCGCCCCCTCCTCTCCCAGTACATTGAGCACCAGCGCCTGGGGAAAAGTAAGGTTCAGCTGGGCAAAGTGGGCCCGAAACTGCTGAGACATGTGCTGGGTTACCCGCAGGTAGGATTCAAATATGCCCTTCTGGTCCATGATCCGCGCTCCCTCCTTTCGTATCGTGTCGCTCCGGCATCTCACCGGCAGCTATCCCGCGGCAGGGGTAATCCAGCGTTGGAGGATAACCGCCAGCTGACCCCGGGTGGCGGTGCCGCCGGGGTTAATCTTCCCGTCGCTGCCCTCAAGCAGTCCCATGCCAATGGCATGGCGCACTCCTTCCACCGCCCAGAGACTGGTCATATTGCCGTCGGTATACAGATTCAAAGAGCCCTCCGCCGCCGGCATCCCCTTATACTGGGCATAGCGGTAGAAAAACACCGCCAGCTCCTGCCGGGTGACCGGGGCGTTAGGGTTGAGCTGTCCCTTGCCGTCCCCCGTGGCAATTCCCTTTCCCTTGGCCCAGGCGGCCGCCGTCTCATACCAGCTGCCCGCCGCCACATCGGGGAAGGGGGACTCCACCCAGGCCTCCGGCGACCCCTCCAGCCGCCACAGCACGGTGAGCACCGTAGCCCTGGTCACCGCCATGTCGGGGGCAAAGGTATTCTCGTCAATCCCCGTCATATAGCCCTGGGCGGTGATCTCCTCCACCGCGCCGGCATACCAGGCGTCCGCCGCCACATCGGTGTAAACCCCTGCGGCCTGTCCGTTCAGGCACAGACCGGCGCACAGGCACAGAGTGCAGACCGCGGCCATCAGTCTCTTTTTCAACAAAAACACCCATTTCTTTTTCAGAATGTCCCTATTTTACGATATGAATTTTAAAAAATTGTGAACATTTCTGCCAATACAGAAATTTAAGAACTTTTTATCCACAGAAAAAGCCGCCGCAGGATTTTTATCCTGCGGCGGCCTTTGTGCGTCTTTATTACGCTGCCAATACCCAGTTGGCCATCAGCAGAAGGCCCAGGCCGGGCACGCCCAGCAGGCCCAGCACCAGGGCGTTAACCAGGTTGACCCCCAAATTGATCCCCACCAGGCCGCCCACATAGCTCAGGGCATAGAGCACCCCCAGCCCCACCCCCGTCCGGGCAGCCAGGGTAAACAGCCACTTCAGCGGCCGGCGCAGGGCGGCCAGCGCCACCACGCCGATCAGCCCCGCCACCAGCCAGGGCAAACTCTTCATCAGGCTCTCCAACGCCGCACACCTCCGGGAAAAATGTCCAGTCCCTTGGCGGCGGGCGTGGCCCGCACTCAGATTATCTGGGTGAGCTCGCCCTGCTTAAGCGCCTTGACTCGCCGCAGCAGATAGGCGTAGCGCGCCTGCAGAGCATTGATTTCAAAGACATAGGATTCAATGAGATCCGGGTCCCGGGCGGTGTTGAAGCCCGCATAGGCCTGGGCGATAAGGGTGCGTGTCTGGGCCAGGCCCTGCATCAAAGCCTGGCACTCCTCCTGCTCCCCAGCCGTCCGTTTTTTTCGGAAGGCAAAGCTCCCCGCCGTCTGAGCCATGACAATACCCCTTTCTTTTGTTGTCCCTGTTATCCTATGCTCAGTTTGGACAAATATGCCAGCTTCTATACCTGTTTTTTCCTGGTATGGCCGGGCGGCGGTCGGGCAAACTAGTCTCGGAACAGGCAAAGTCCCTCTCCTTTTAAGCCGGTGCCGGGTGAGCTCACCCTCTGGCGAAAGGCGAAAGGAGCAGGACAGGTGGACAACATTCGCTTCCAGAGTGAAACAGATCCACACACAGCCTCGTTCCGGCAAAAGCGGGAGGGGACAAATTGTCCCCTCCCGCTTGCCTCATATCTGCTTTTCGTTAACCCTGTTCCGGTTCTCCGGCGGAATCAAGCTCCGGCGCGCCCTCCCAGCTGTAGCCCATGGCCAAAAGCTGCTCGTCGGTGTAGGTGGAGCCGAACTCCCCCCGGCTCAAATCCACATTGCGGGACTGGCTGCCCGGCAGCGCATTCCAAAAGTGGGGCTCCCCCTCCAGGGTGCCCTCCACCACCGTACAGTCGATCTCCAGCTGATCGCACAGCAGCTCAAAGGCCAGGGCCAGTCCCTCGCTGTCGGCTCCGCCCCCTACCAGGGCGTCCCAGGCGGTGGAGCGGCCGCTTCCTTCCGAGGCGCCGTCAGGCAGGCCGCTCACCCAGTCGGGCAGCATCTGATAGAGCAGCCACAGCCGCCCCTCCCGGGTATCCTGCCGGGCGGCGATCTGCCCGGTGAGCTCCTCCGCCCTGGCGGTGAGCTCCTTGCTCTTGCGGCGCAGCAGGTCGGGGTCCTGGGAGTAGCTCAGGGTGAGTTCCACAATGCGCTGGGTTCCGTGGTCGGGATAGAGGGCCACGGCAATCTCCGGCATACCCAGGGCGGCGGCCGGGGTGTCGTAATAGGCCTGCCGGGCCAGGGCGGTGATGTAGGCCTCATCCTCGGCAAAATAGCCCACCCGCAGGGCCAGCTCTGGCTGAAAATCAGCCAGGGCGTCTCCCAGCTCAGCCCGGATGGCGCCGGCGCCGGTAACGCTCACCAGGGAGCGGATCTGCTCAGGCGTGCGGCGGTAGGTAATGTAGATGTTAGCCTCATAGCTGGCCAGCACCCGGGTGTAGTCGTTTTTAATAAAATCCACTGCGTAGGCCCCCAGAGGGTCGTCCTTGGCCACCTCCAGGCAGGCGCGGTTCAAATCCTCCTCCACATCTCCGTCATAGTTCACCAGACGAACTGTCCCCTGCTGGGTGGACTGGGAGACAAAGTAGAGCACGGCGCTCACCAGCTCGGAGTAGCTCTCCACCTGCACAGTGGAGTCATCCTCTCCGGTAACCGGGTGTTCGGCATGGGCGACTACAGAGGTATAGGGCCGGTCAAGCATAGCCGAGCAGCCGGTGAGCAGCAGGGTCAGGCACAGCCCCAGGACAAGCAGCCGCTTTTTCACAGGCAGCGCCCTCCCCTCTTCTCAGAAGCCCAAGGGCTCATTGATGATCACAACCTCCATCCGGCCGATACCCCGGGGCTTCTGCCACAGGGTAACCAGCGCCCGGCAGATACGCTCAGGGCTGTTGCAGTTATAGCACTTGTCGGCCTTGGCGGCGCAGGGAGTCTTGCGGCCCAGCCGCTGCGCGTTTTTGGGGGAGGCGATATTCCGGGCCCGCCAGAGGGCGGAGTCATAGTCGGGGGCAATCTTGTTAACCCCCAGGATGATGTACACCTCTTCATGCCCAAAGAGCGTGGCGGCCACCCGGTTGCCCGTGCCGTCTATGTTGAGAATCTCCCCGGTCTCCGCCAGGGCGTTGCAGGAGGTGAGGTAGACCTGGGCGGCCTGGGCGGCCTCCACCGGGTCGTCAAACAGGAAGTGGCTGATCACCTTATTGTGGCAGCCCAGCCGCTCCCCCAGCCCCATCTCCTTGATGGTCATAGCGCCCCCCACGCCGATGGTTTTTCCGTCCAGCTTGCCGTCCAGGTAGTCCGCCGCCTCCCGGGCGGTCTCAAAGTAGGAGGTGGCAAAGTCGTTGCGCTCCAAAATCGCCCTGAGCTTTTCCATATCCGGCATGTCCTTCCGCTCCTTTCTCCGCATTAAAAGCTAAAGCTCGTTTTGCTTGTACTCCCGAAAACCGTCGCCCAGAACCTCGTGGGCCTGGCATACAATGAGGAAGGCGGTGGGATCCACCTGTTTGACCGCCTGCTTGATGGCCACAATCTGCCGCTGCTTGAAGGCCACCATCAGCACCTTCTTCTCCGCGCCGGAGTAGCCCCCCACGCCGTCCAGCACGGTGACGCCCCGGTCGATGTCGTGGACAATGATGTGGAGAATCTCCTCATACTTGTCGCTGATGATATAGGCCACCTTGGCGTTGTCCAGGCCGTAGAGCACGCCGTCCATCACCACGCTGGCGATGTACAGCCCAACCACGCCGTACAGCGCGGAGTACAGATTCTGAAAGGTAATGGCCACACACACAATGACCACCAGATCGATAATGAGCAGCAGCCGCCCCATGGGCAGCCAGGAGACCTTCAGCTTAACCAGTCTGGCCAGCAGATCGGTGCCGCCGGTGGTGGCGCCCTGGAGAAAGACCACGCCCAGGGTGCCGCCCATAATCACCCCGCCGAAGATACACGCCAGAATGGGATCCATCGGCTCAAAGGTATAGAGCAAATTCAAAATATCAATAAATACCGAGGAGATAAACATAGCGTACAGGGAGGACACCAGCAGGTGGCCGCCCAGCAGCCGCCAGCCCACCAGGAACAGGGGGATATTGAGAATAATGACCACCGTACCGATGGGAGCCCAGGGCAGCAGGTGATTGACAATCTGCCCCACGCCGGTGATGCCCCCGAAACCGATGTGGTTGGGGTCAAAGCACCAGTTGAAGCCCAGTGCGTAGATGGCGGAAGCCGCTGTAATCCACAGATAGGGAATGATATATTTTTTCACGATCCCGGGCATACACACACCTCGTCGAATGCTCTGCGCCTGCCTACTCCAGCAGGGTCAGCTGCTTTTCCGCCCGGTCCTCCTCCCGCAGCAGCATCCCCGCCACAGGCAGAGAGCGGGCCCGGTAGCGGGCCGGGTTCTGAATGGGAGTCTGGGCCAGGGGGCGGGCGGTCTCCACCTTGTACTTGGGCTTGAGGGTCATCACATTCACCCCCTGGGTGGAGCGGGTGGACTTGGGATTGAGGCTGGCGGTGTGGAACACCACCACCCGTCCCTCGGTGGAGTAGACCGCCATCTCCATATCCTCCCGCAGCAGCCAGGCGGCGGCCAGGGGGGACTTGTCCGAATAGGCCCCGGTGAGCTTGCGCCGCCGGGTCTGGGTCTGGTAGGCAGACAGCTCCACCCGGGCCGCCTTGCCGTTTTCAAAGAAGAAGAGGATGTGCCCGCTGTAGTCGGCGGTAACGCAGGCCCACACCACGCTCTCCCCGGGATCCATCCCCAGCCGGGTGGGCAGATAGTCCCCCAGCACGCTGGCCTTACTGTCGTCAAAGTCAGCCAGACGGGTCTTGTAGCACTGCTGCTTGTCGGTGAACACCAGCAGCTCGTCCCGGTTGTTGGCCTCCCACTGCTGGGAGGGGCCGTCCCCCTCCTTGTACTTCTGCTCCGAGCTCATGCGCAGGGACTGGGGAGTGATCTTCTTCAGATAGCCCTCCCGGGAGAGGAAGAGGTGTACCGGGTAGTCGGCAATCTCCTCTTCCGGATCGGGCTCGTCCAGTACCTGGTGCTCATAGATAATCTGGGTGCGCCGGGGAACGGCGTACTTCTTCTTAATTGCCTCCAGCTCGGCAATGATAATCTTCCTGATCCGGGCAGGGCTGTTCACAATGTCCTGGAGGTCGGCAATCTCTTCCTCCAGTCGGGAGGTTTCCTCAATCCGCTTTAAAATATACTCCTTGTTGATATTGCGCAGCTTGATATCGGCCACGTACTCAGCCTGCACCTGGTCGATACCGAAGCCGATCATCAGGTTGGGCACCACCTCCGCGTCCTCCTCGGTCTCCCGGATGATGGCGATGGCCCGGTCGATATCCAGCAGGATTTTCTTCAGGCCCTTGAGCAGGTGGAGCTTTTCCTGCTTCTTCTTCATGGCAAAGTAGGTGCGCCGGCGCACTCCGTCCATCCGCCAGGCGGTCCACTCCTCCAGGATCTCCCCCACTCCCATCACCCGGGGCATGCCGGCGATGAGGATGTTAAAGTTGCAGGCAAAGGAGTCCTGCAGGGGGGTGGACTTGAACAGCCGGGCCATCAGCTTGTCCGGGTCGCTCCCCCGCTTGAGGTCAATGGTCACCTTCAGCCCGTTCAGGTCGGTCTCGTCCCGCATGTCGGCGATTTCCCGCACCTTCCCCGCCTTCACCAGCTCGGCCACCTTGTCCATAATGGCCTCCACCGTGGTGGTGTAGGGGATTTCGGTAATCTCGATGAGGTTCTCCCCCTTGAGATAGCGCCACCTGGCCCGCACCTGGAAGGAGCCCCGGCCGGTGCGGTAGATCTCCCGCAGCACCTTCTCGTCGTAGAGCAGCTCGCCTCCGGTGGGGAAGTCGGGGGCCTTGAGCACCTCCAGCAGGTCGGTGCCGGGGTCTTTCAGGTAGGCCACGGCGGCGTCGCACACCTCCCCCAGGTTGAAGCCGCACAGGTTGGAGGCCATGCCCACCGCAATACCCTGGTTGGCGGACACCAGCACGTTGGGGAAGGCGGTGGGCAGCAGGGACGGCTCGGTCATGGAGCCGTCGTAGTTGTCCACAAAGTCCACCGTGTCCTGGTCGATGTCCCGGAACAGCTCGGCGCAGATGCCGTCCAGTCTGGCCTCGGTGTACCGGCTGGCCGCCCAGGCCATGTCCCGGGAGTACACCTTGCCGAAGTTGCCCTTGGAGTCCACCAGGGGGTGGAGCAGGGCGCCGTAGCCCCGGGAGAGGCGCACCATGGTGTCGTAGATGGCCGCGTCCCCGTGGGGGTTGAGCTTCATGGTGGCCCCCACCACGTTGGCGCTCTTGGTGCGGGCGCCCCCCAGCAGGTGCATCTGGTACATGGTGTACAGCAGCTTCCGGTGGGAGGGCTTGAACCCGTCGATCTCCGGGATGGCCCGGGAGACGATCACACTCATGGCGTAGGGCATGTAGTTGAGCTCCAGGGTCTCGGTGATGGGCTGCTCCAGCACCTCGGGCCGCAGGCCCATGACGTTGGAGGAATCCACCTTCTTCGCCCCCTCCTGGGGGGCCTTCTTTTTGGGCATTGGTATCAGTCCTTATTCAAAATCCAGTTCAGGGGATTGTTTGCAAGATATTGGCGGGCCTCCGCCAGGTCGGCGTCATTCCGGATAATGTGGTCGTAGAAGGATTTCTGCCAGATTGACTGGCCGGCAACACGGGAAACCGCCCGCTTCAGCTGTTGAATGACCGTTGAGATGGATGTAGGGGCGGCAATCTGCCGCCCGTCCGGCCCAACATTTTGTACGGCTAAAATCAAATGCACATGGTCCGGCATAATGACATAGGCGTCCACCAATATGCCGGAATATCGATTTGGGATCTCCAGAATGGCCTGGCGGGTCAAGCGCCCCAGGGAGGTCAGCGAGACCTCTGCCGGCGGGCGATTGATAATCGCCCCTACGGCGGAAGAGATCACGCACAGGAGATTCTGGCGCCGGACCGCCGTGCAAATCGTCACAAAATAATATCCCGGCTGGCTATAATCGTATTCCTTCAGCCGGATGTCCCT
>CALWWS010000043.1 GCA_944385305.1 uncultured Oscillospiraceae bacterium
GCTACGGCATCCGGGACGTGATTGTGGCCCGCTTTGACGAGCGGATGATGAAAATGCCCTGGCAGGACTTCGTCACCGGCTATCTGGTGGCGGAGCACGGGGCGGTGCACCTGGTGGCGGGGCACGATTTCCACTTCGGCTACAAGGGGGAGGGCAACCCCCAGCGGCTGCAGGAGCTGTGCGCCCGGCTGGGCATCGGGTGCGACATCATCCCCAAGGTGGAGCAGGACCACATCACCGTCTCCTCCACCTACATCCGCACCCTGGTGGCCCAGGGGGAGATGGAGCGGGCCAATCAGTTTCTGGGCCACCCCCACACCCTGACCGACACGGTGGCCCACGGGAAGAAGCTGGGCAGCACCCTGGGCTTTCCCACGGTGAACCTGCGCTTCCAGCCCGGGGTGCTGGTGCCCGCCTTCGGGGTGTACGCCACCCGGGTGTACTTTGAGAACGGGGAGAGCCGCCTGGCGGTGACCAACATCGGGGTGCGCCCCACGGTGGACAGCTCCAACACGGTGACGGTGGAGGGCTTTATCCTGGATTTCAGCGGCGATCTCTACGGCAGGACGGTGCGCATGGAGTTCTACAAGCGCCTGCGGGGGGAGGAGAAGTTCCCCTCCCTGGAGGCTCTCAAGCAGGAGGTCATGCGCAACGCCCAGCAGACCCGGGACTACTTCCGGGAGAGAGAGGCGGAGTAAACCGGAACAACGAGGAGGCAATTCATGCGGTATAAGTGGACCTACCCGTCCCTGCTGTGTTTTTCGCTGATTCTGCTGGCCACCGGTATTGTGCTGGACGATCCGGGCAACATCGGCCCGGGGCTGTGGAAGATCATGATCACAGAGGATGCCCTGATCACCGACTACATCGCCATCGCCGGGCCGGGGGCGGCCTTTGTCAACTGTGCCATCGTCACCGGCATCAGCGTGGCCATCCTGTGGATCAGCCGGGACCCGCCCAACGGCTACACCCTGGTGGAGATCGGCCTGATGTCCGGCTTTGCCCTGTTCGGCAAAAACTTTGCCAACATCTGGCCCATCATCGGCGGCACCCTGCTCTATGCCCTGGTGCGGCGGGAGCCCTTCCGCAAGTACGCCTCGGTCTCCCTGCTGGCCACCGCCCTGTCTCCGGTGGTGAGCTATCTGGCCCTGGACAACGGCTGGGGCAACCTGCCCGCCGGGTGCCTGGTGGGGGCCCTCATCGGCTTTGTGCTGCCCCCCCTCTCCTCCTATACTTATAAAATTCAAAACGGCATGAACCTGTACAACATGGGCTTTGCCTGCGGCCTGCTGGCCATGATGCTGGTGCCCGTGATGAGCTCCATGGGGGCCAACCCCACCACCGCCCACCACTGGGCCAGCGGGTATAACCTGCCCTTAGCCGCCTTTCTCATCGTGCTGTGCGGCGCCCTTCTGGTATTCGGTCTGTTCTGGTGCGATCAGCCCCCCTGGGCGGTGCTGGCGGGCTACCGGCTGCTGCTGCGCACCAGCGGGCGGGCCCCCAGCGACTACCTGCGCATGTTCGGTCCCGCCCCGGTGATGGTGAACATGGGGGTCAACGGCCTGGTGGGCATGGTGGTGATCCTCCTCCTGGGGGGCGATCTCAACGGCCCCACCCTGGGGGGAATCTTCACCATCATGGGCTTTTCCGCCTTCGGCAAGCACGCCAGGAACATCCTGCCCGTGATGCTGGGGGTGATTCTGGGCGGGTTTCTCATGGGCTGGCGCATGGACAACAGCACGGTGCAGCTCTCCGTCCTCTTCTGCACCACCCTGGCCCCCCTCTCGGGCTACTTCGGCTGGCCCTTCGGCATTCTGGCCGGCTTTCTCCACTCCTCGGTGGTGCTCCACGCTGGCACCCCGGTGGAGGGGATTAACCTCTACAACAACGGCTTCTCCGGGGGCATGATCGCCATTGTGCTCTACCCCATCATTACCTCCGCCATCCGCCACCGCAATCCCGAGCTGCAGGACGAGGACTACTTTGACGCCTTTGAACACGACGAGCCCATCTCCCCCCCGTCAAAAGGGGAGGACAAACAATGAAACGGCGCGGGGCGCCGGCCTTTCTCAGGGCCGGCGCCCCGCCTTTTTGCCCTTTCAGGGGAAAAAGGGGAATTGAGGATTTGAAAAAGAGGGCGGGATAGGGTATACTGGAGAAAAACGGTGAGAAGAGGAGGGGCGAGGGCGTGGAAAGGCTGGAGCTGGCAATTCCCACCCTGTTTGGGCTGGAGGGTCTGTGCGCCGACGAGCTGCGGCGGCTGGAGCTGCCCGGGGTGCGGGCGGAAAACGGCCGGGTGTTCTGCCAGGCCCGCCCGGCGGATATCCCCCGGGTCAATCTGAACCTGCGCACCGGCGAGCGGGTGCTGCTGGTGGTGGGCAGCTTTCCCGCCCCCGATTTCGAGGCCCTGTTCCAGGGGGTGCGCGCCCTGCCCTGGGAGGAGTTTATCCCCCGCACCGGGGCCTTCCCGGTGAAGGGGTACTGCCTCAACTCCGCCCTGCACGCCGTGCCCGCCTGCCAGGCGGTGATCAAAAAGGCGGCCGCCGCCCGGCTGGGGGAGCGCTACGGGGTGGAGCACCTGCCGGAGAGCGGGGAGCTCTACCAGATCCAGTTTTCCATCATGGGGGACACGGCCACCCTGATGCTGGACACCTCCGGGGCGGGCCTGCACAAGCGGGGCTACCGGGCGGTGGGGGTGGAGGCCCCCCTGCGGGAGACCCTGGCCGCCGCCATGGTGCTCCTCTCCCGCTACCGGGGCAAAGACCCCTTCTGCGACCCCTTCTGCGGGTCGGGCACCATCCCCATCGAGGCCGCCCTCATCGCCAAAAACCGGGCCCCCGGCCTGCTGCGCAGCTTTTCCGCCCAGAGGTGGGCGTGGCTGGACAGCCGCCTGTGGCTGGAGGCCGCCCAGGAGGCTATGGACGGGGAGTTCCACGGCGCCTACGACATCTGGGGAGGCGATTTGGACCCCCGGGCGGTGAGTATCGCCCGGGCCAACGCCGCCAAGGCTGACGTGGAGGACATTGTGCGCTTTGAGGTGGCCGACGCCGGGCGCTTTTCCCGCCCGGAGCCCTACGGCCGGGTGGTCACCAATCCCCCCTACGGGGAGCGGATTTTGGAGAAGCGGGAGGCGGAGGAGCTCTACCGCCGCTTCGGCAGGGCGGTCAAAGAGCTGCCTGGCGGGTGGAGGCTGGCGGTGCTCTCCTCCCACACGGAGTTTGAGCGCACCTTCGGCCGCCGGGCGGACAAAAAGCGCAAGCTCTACAACGGAATGCTCAAATGCGATCTGTTCTTGTATACAGGGGGAGGAAAGAGGGGAGAGCCATGAAGAAACTGCGCAGAGGGGCGGCCGCCCTGGCCGCCGTACTGATGCTGTGGGGGACGCTGCTGCCCGGCACTGCCTCCGCCGCGCCGGCGGGGGCCACCGTATGGGGGTACAGCGAGGGGCTGGCCCTGTGTGAGCTGGACGGGAAGTGGGGCTACGTCAACCCCCAGCGGGAGGTGGTCATCCCCATCCAGTACCACAGCGCCGTCTCCTTCTCCCTGGGCATGGCGGCGGTGAACCTGGACGGCAAGCTGGGGGTCATCCGCCCGGACGGCAAGTATCTCATTGAGCCCGAGTACGACAGCCTGGTGCCCCTGGACTGCGGGCTGTACATCGCCCAGAAGGGCGGACTGTGGGGAGTGGTGAGCGTGCTGCCCCTCTCCGACGGGAAGGGCGGAAAGACCAACGTGGTCTATGAGTTCAACCACAGCAGCGCCAAGGTGGTGGAGCAGGGAGGCGTGCAGGTGCTCACCCTGGAGAAGGGGGAGGAGAAGACCAAGGTGCCCCTCTTCGACCTGCCCGGCATTCTGGCCCAGCGGGGGATGGACTCCGCCCAGTTCCCCCTGAGCCGGGGGAAGCTGCCCAGCTTTACCGACGTGTCCCCCGGGGACTGGTTTGACCTGTGGGTGGATCTGGCGTACAATGTGGGCCTCATCTCCGGGGTGGGGGGCGGCCGGTACGCCCCCGACCAGACCCTCACCGTGGCCGAGGCCCTGCAGCTGGCCGCCACCATGGACAGCCGCTACAAGGATGACGACTTCCACCTGCGTCCCACCACCGGAACCAACTGGTACAGCGCCGCGGTGGACTACTGCACCGCCAGCGGCATCATCAAAAACGGGGAGTTTGCCGGGGGCTACACCCGGGCGGTCACCCGGGGAGAGATGGCCCGGATTTTTGCCGCCACCTCCCTGGCCAAGGAGATGCCCACCATCAACAGCCTGAGCCGGGTGCGCCAGGAAGTGCCCGATGTCACCGCCGCCACCCCCTATGCCGAGGCCATCTACAGCATGTACGCCAAGGGCATTCTCTCCGGGGTGGACGGCAACTTCACCTTCCGCCCCGGCGGGACGGTGACCCGGGCGGAGGCGGCTGCCATTGTCTCCCGCATGGCCCGGGCGGAGCAGCGGCTGACCCTGTGGGACTAGGAGTTCAGAGGAAGAGAGAAGAAGGATGTGTCCGCCGGTGAAGCACCTGTTTCTCATCAACCCCCGGGCGGGAAAGCGGGATCGCAGCGGGGAGCTGCTGGAGCAGATCCGCCGGGCGGCGGAGGGCCGGGGCCTGGACTGGCGGGCGGAGATCACCC
>CALWWS010000044.1 GCA_944385305.1 uncultured Oscillospiraceae bacterium
TAGACGCAGGTGCCCAGCAGGAAGGGCAGCATGTTCACCAGGTGGATGCCCCAGGCGGAGAATCCCAGGGTCAGAAGGAAGGCCGCCATGGTGGAGCCCTTTACCGCGGCGCCGGGCAGAAAGGTGAGGGCCGTGCACAGGGCCATGGTCAGGCCCATGCTCAACATGGTGGCGGAGATGCCCCCCACGGCAAAGAAGTCGGTGGTCAGTTGGGTGGGGGACTGCCAGATGGTCAGCAGCCCCGACAGGCAGGAGCCCCGGTCCGGCGCGGCCACGGCCGCCGCAAAGAGGCACAGGGTCATGGCAGCAAAGAAGAGCCGGATCACCCTGCCGGTCTGTTCTTTGGACATAGTTACTTCACCTAGTTTCTCTGAGATGGATGGGTGGCTCATGCCAGGGAGCGTTTGGCCGCCTCCACCACGTGGGCGATGAGGACAGAGGTGGTGACGGTGCCCACCCCGCCGGGCACCGGCGTGATGGCTGCCACGATGGGGGAGACAGCGTCGAAGTCCACGTCGCCGCAGAGTTTCTGCTCCTGCTCGTTCCAGTTGATGCCCACGTCAATGACGATCTGGCCGGGGCGAACGAAATCCGCTCCCACCATCCCCGCCTTTCCGGCGGCGGCGATGAGGATGTCCGCCTCCCGGCACACCGCGGGCAGGTCCGCCGTGCGGGTGTGGCAGATGGTGACCGTGGCGTTTTTCTTCACCAGCATCATGGCGGCGGGCTTGCCCACCACCAGGCTCCGGCCGATGACCACGGCCTTTTTGCCGGTGCAGTCCACGCCGAAGTGGTCCAGGATCTCCATGCAGGCCGCCGGGGTGCAGGGGGCAAAGCCCAGCGCCTTGCCGGCAAAGACGCCGGCGGTGGAGAGGTCGGTGATGCCGTCGATGTCCTTCTCCGGGGCCAGGGTGTTGCAGATCAGGTCCTCGTCCAGGTGCTTGGGCAGGGGGCGGAACAGCAGCACGCCGTGGATATGGGGGTTGGCGTTGATGTCCCGGATGACCTGGAGCAGGGCCTCCTGGGTCACGTCCACCGGGAGAACGCACTTCTCCACCGCCACGCCCAGGGTCTCCGCCCGCTTGGTGGCCCCCCGCTCATAACTGAGGTCGTCGGGGCGCTCGCCCACCCGGACGATGGCCAGGGTGGGGGTGATCCCCTGGGCCTTCAGCGCCTCCACATCCTGTTTCACACGGGCGTTCAGGCCGGTATTGACCTCGGCGCCCTTCCAAATGGTTGCCATAGTTTTCTTTCACTCCTTTTTTGTCCCGCCGGACATGCCGGCGGCGGTCAGAAGTTGTCGCGGACCTGGGCGAAGATCTCGTCGGCCATGGGACAGTACTTGTCCAGCATGGCGTTGGCCTTGGCGTTGAGTTCCTCGGCCCTGGCCCGGTCCTGCATGGATTTTGTATTGATAAACACGTTGAGGCTGGCGCTCTGGAGGGCCGCCTTGCAGCAGGCGGCGCCGCAGCCGGCGTCGGACACGGCCAGGCGGCTGCCCTTGGCGGCGAACTGGGCGATGGCCTCGATGGCCTCGCAGCACTTCTCCATGATCTCCATGGGCACGGAGCAGGCGTTTACGGTACACTCCTCCAGGACTTTCGCTTTATAGGCCCGCTCTTCCTCGGTGTCCTTGGGCAGGCCGTAGGCCTTGGCCAGAGGGGCGAAGACCTCCGCGTCCCTGGCGATGAGGGCGAGAAGGTCCGCCTGGATGGCGTCGCACCTGGCCTTCAGGGCCACCATCTCCTCCTCCACGTCGGCATATTTCTTCTTGCCAACGGTGAGGGAGCCCACCATGTTGCCCAGGGCCGTGCCGATGGCGCCCACCAGGGCGGAGGCCCCGCCGCCCCCGGGCACCGGGGCGTTGGAGGCCAGGACAGTGACAAATTCAGTGCAACTGGCTTGCGCGAAATCCATATCGATTCTCCTTACAGGCGGCGGAGAGGGCCTCCGCCGGCGGTTTGTATGATGTGCGAGAAAGGGCCGGCGGCGGTGCGCCGCCGGCCCCATGGCTGTGGGACTGGGGATCAGAACAGGCCGGAGATCTTGCCGCTCTCGTCCACGTCGATGCGCTCGGCAGCGGGGACCTTGGGCAGGCCCGGCATGGTCATGATGTCGCCGGTGAGGGCCACCAGGAAGCCGGCGCCGGCGGACACCTTGATATTGCGGACGGTGACGGTGAAGCCGGTGGGGGCGCCCAGTTTGGTGGGATCGTCGGTAAGGCTGTACTGGGTCTTGGCCATGCAGATGGGCATCTTGTCATAGCCCAGGGCCGTGAGTTGCTGGATCTGCTTCTGGGCGTTGGAGGTGAAGGCCACATCCTTGCCGCCGTAGATCTTCTGGACGATGGCGGTGATCTTCTCCTCGATGGACATGTTGAGGTCATAGGAGAAAGTGAAGTCGTTGGGCTGCTCGCACAGGCGGACGACCTCCTCGGCCAGGGCGATGCCGCCCTCGCCGCCCTTGGCCCAGACTTCGCTGAGGGCCACGTTGACGCCCAGTTCCTTGCACTTGCGCTCCACCAGTTTCAGTTCCGCCTCGGTGTCGAAGGGGAAGCGGTTGATGGCCACCACGCAGGGCAGTTTATAGACGTTGGTGATGTTGCTCACGTGCTTGAGCAGGTTGGGCAGGCCCTTCTCCAGAGCCTCCAGGTTTTCGGTACCCAGATCAGCCTTGGGTACGCCGCCCTTGTACTTCAGGGCGCGGACGGTGGCAACGATGACCACGGCGCTGGGCTTCAGGCCGGCCATGCGGCACTTGATGTCCAGGAACTTCTCCGCGCCCAGGTCCGCGCCGAAGCCCGCCTCGGTAACGGTGTAGTCGCTCAGGCGCAGAGCGATCTTGGCAGCGGTAACGCTGTTGCAGCCGTGGGCGATGTTGGCGAAGGGACCTCCGTGAACAAAGGCGGTGGTGTGCTCCAGGGTCTGCACCAGGTTGGGCTTGAGGGCGTCCTTCAGCAGGGCGGCCATAGCGCCGGCAGCGTTCAGATCGCCGGCAGTGACGGGCTTCTCATCATAGGTGTAGCCCACCACCAGG
>CALWWS010000045.1 GCA_944385305.1 uncultured Oscillospiraceae bacterium
GGCAACATCTTTCAGCTCACCTTCGGGCCTGTCCAGGTCCGGCTGGGCGAGGCCCTCACCGTGCTGCCCTTCCTCTTCCCGGCCACCGCGCCGGGGCTGGCCCTGGGCTGCCTGCTGACCAACGTCCTCTCCCCCTACGGGCCCATCGACATGGTGGTGGGCACCCTGGCCACCGCCATCGCCGCCTTTCTGAGCATGAAGATGCCCCGCTGGTATCTGGCCGCCCTGCCCCCCATCGTCATGAACGCCCTGCTGCTCCCCCCCATGTGGGCCTGGGCGGAGACGGGGGCTGTCAACGCCGCCTTCTGGGCGGCCTACGGCCTGAATCTGTGGACCTTTGTGGCGGGGGAGGCCGTGGCCTGCTACGTGCTGGGCACCGTGCTGCTCCGCGCCCTGCCCAAGGTAAAATATTTCCGCCCCATGATCCCCGCCGCCCATCTCAATTGACCGCGGGCCCTTTCCGCCCGCCCCGCTGGAGGTTTTCGCTATGAAGGTACGCAAGGCCGTCATCCCCGCCGCCGGGCTGGGCACCCGGATGCTCCCCGCCACCAAGACTGTCCCCAAGGAGATGCTGCCCATGGTGGACAAGCCGGTGATCCAGTACATCATCGAGGAGGCCGTGGCCGCCGGGATTGAGGACATCCTCATCGTCACCAACCGGGCCAAGTCCGCCATGGACGACTACTTTGACTACTACCCCGAGCTGGAGACCCGCCTCAACCAGGCGGGGAAGGACAAGGAGCTCAACGAGGTGCGCCGGGCCGCCGACCTGGCCAACATCTTCTACGTGCGCCAGAAGGAGACCCGCGGCCTGGGCCACGCCATCTGGCGGGCCAAGCGCTTTGTGGGTGACGAGCCCTTCGCCGTGCTGCTGGGGGACGACATCATGCGGGCCGCCAAGCCGGTGACTTTGCAGCTTGTGGAGGCTGCGGAGAAGTACGGCGCCAGCGCCGTGGGGGTGCAGAAGGTGGACACCCAGGCCATCTCCCGCTACTCCTCGGTGAAGGTCTCCCCCCTGGAGGAGCGGATCTTCGCCGTGTCCGACATGAACGAGAAGCCCAAGCCGGAGGAGATGTTCTCCAACTACGCCATTCTGGGCCGGTACGTGCTCACCTCCAGCATCTTTGAGATCCTGGAGAACGTGAAGCCGGGCTACGGCGGGGAGATCCAGCTCACCGACGGGCTGCGGGAGCTGTGCCGCCAGGAGAAGATGGTGGCGGTGGACTTCGAGGGCCGCCGGTACGACACGGGCAACCTCAACGGCTTTCTGGAGGCCACCATCGACTTCGCCCTGGACCACCCGGACACCGGGCCCTGGCTGCGCCGGTTCATCAAGAGCCGGGCCGGGGAGCTGTGAGGGGAGAAAATCCCCGCAAAACAGGAAAAATCCCTTGACATTCCGGGAAAAACTTATATAATAACATAGCTTGTCTTGTAAAGACAGCGCATCCTTGCCCCCGCGTGAGGGCGGGGGCCATATGTCCATAAGGAGGTGCAACGAAAATGGCAAAACTCAGCGGCAATTACGAGGTGGTGTACATCCTCAATCCCAACCTGAGCGAGGAGGACACCGCGGCCATGGTGGCCAAGTTCAAGACCCTGGTGGAGGAGAACGGCACCCTGGCGGAGGTTGACGAGTGGGGCAAGCGCCACCTGGCCTATCCCATCAACGACCTCAACGAGGGCTACTACGTGCTGATGACCTTCAGCGCCAAGCCCGAGTTCCCCCGCGAGCTGGATCGTATCCTGCGGATTACCGACGGCGTGATGCGCTCCCTCATCGTCTGCAAGGACGAGTAAGGAGGGGCGGTTATGCTCAACCGGATTATTCTCATGGGCCGGCTGACCCGGGACCCGGAGCTGCGCCACACCCAGGCGGGCGTGGCCGTGGCCTCCTTCAGCCTGGCGGTGGACCGGGACTTCAAGGACCGCTCCACCGGCGAGAAGAGCACGGACTTTATTGACATTGTGGCCTGGCGGCAGACGGCGGAGTTCGTCTCCCGCTTCTTCACCAAGGGCCGGATGGCCGTGGTGGAGGGCCGGCTGCAGCTGCGGGACTGGACCGACAAGGACGGCAACAAGCGCCGCAGCGCCGAGGTAGTGGCCGACAATGTGTACTTCGGCGACTCCAAGCGGGACGCCGAGGCGGCCGGGGTGTACGCCCCCGCCGCACCCGCCCCCTACGCGCCCCCCGCCCAGAACGGCGGCGGGTACGGCGGCGGCGACCAGTTCGCCGAGCTGTCCGACGACGACGGCGAGCTGCCCTTTTAATTGCGCAGAATATGACTTCAGGCCCCCCGCGGGCCTGCCAGAAGGAGGTTACCTGTAATGGCTATGGATAGAGAGCGCCCCCGCGGCCGCAAGCGCCGCAAGGTCTGCACCTTCTGTGTGGACAAGGTGGAGCACATTGACTACAAGGACGCGGTGAAGCTGCGCCGGTTCCTGTCCGAGCGGAGCAAGATCCTGCCCCGCCGCACCACCGGCACCTGCGCCATGCATCAGCGTCAGCTGACCGAGGCCATCAAGCGCGCCCGCCAGATCGCGCTGCTGCCCTTTGTCACCGACTAAACAGCGCCGGAGAGGGCGCCGCGGAAGCTGCTTCCGCGGCGCTCTTTTTTTGCCCGCGGGGCTTTTGTCCTCTTTTGGAATCTGCGCTTGCAATCTGGGATGTGGGCGCTTATAATAGGACAGGATACACAGGATACGGACAACAGGGAAGGAGTGATATGCGCCGTGAGCGGTGACCCTCTGAGTCGAAAATGGCACAACACCGGTGCGGCGCATGGGCTCCGGGGTTAGACGGCTGTGCCGTCCTGCCCCCGCACGCCCCGTCGCCGCCCAGTCCGGGAGGGATACTTTTCCCCCGGACGGCAAAGACTAGAGGCGCGCGGGGATTTTTATGCCCTTTTTTCCTCAGGCCCGCGCGCCGGGAAAGGCGTGATTTTTCTTGCTCTCCATCTTTAAGACCATCCAGGGGAAGATGACCAGGCTGGACGCCATCCAGGAGGGGTGCTGGGTCAACCTCACCTACCCCAGCGAGGATGAGCTCAACACCGTGGCCGCCACCCTCAACGTGGAGCCCGCCTTCCTGCGGGCCGCCCTGGACGAGGAGGAGACCTCCCGCATCGACACCGAGGAGGATCAGACCCTGATCATCATCGACCTGCCCTCGGTGGAGAAGGACGACGCGGTGGTATACTCCACCCTGCCTCTGGGCATCATCGTCACCCCCAAGCACATCATCACCGTCTGCCTGAAGGAGTCCTCCATCCTCAAGGACATGCAGGACGGCCTGGTGCGGGGGGCGGAGACCCAGAAGCGCACCAGCTTCATCCTCTACATGCTCCTCCAGGTGGCCAAGCGCTACCTCCAGTACTTGAAGCAGATCGACAAGATCTACAACTATATGGAGCGCCAGCTCTACAAGTCCCAGCGCAACAAGGAGCTTATCCAGCTGCTGGATTTGGAGAAGTCCCTGGTCTACTTCAACACCTCCCTCAAGGCCAACGAGGTCACCCTGGAGAAGATCCTCCGGGGGCGCATCGTCACCCTCTACGAGGAGGATCACGACCTGCTGGAGGACGTGCTCATCGAGGTGCGCCAGGCCATTGAGATGGCCAACATCTACTCCTCCATCATCTCGGGGATGATGGACGCCTTTGCCAGCGTCATCTCCAACAACCTCAACGTGATCATGAAGGTGCTCACCTCCATCACCATCCTGCTCACCATCCCCAACATCATCTTCGGCTTCTACGGGATGAGCATCGCAGCCGGCCTGCCCGTGGATCAGTTCTGGTGGATCCCCCTGGCGCTGGCGGGCGCGGTGATCGTGGTGGCGGCGGTGCTGCTCAAGCGCCGGGATCTCTTTTAATGGAAAAAATGGGGTGCGGATACCTGTCCGCACCCCATTTTTGCAGGAAAGTTTATGTGCCGATTCATAATCTGGTAACATTTTTATGCTAAACTTTCCGTTAAAGTGTTGACAAATCGGACAAGGCCCGGCGCCCCACGGCCCGGGAGAGGAACAAAGGAGGCTTTTTATGGCGAGCAACCCCAACTACTGCGACATTACTCCGGAGATCGAGGCTCTGGCCGACCTGGCCCGGGCGGGCAGCGGCATCGACCCCCAGGATTACATCCAATATGACGTGAAGCGGGGCCTGCGGGATCTCAACGGCAAGGGCGTCCTGGCCGGGCT
>CALWWS010000046.1 GCA_944385305.1 uncultured Oscillospiraceae bacterium
CCGATGGAACTCCCTTCATCGGCGACCCCCGGGGCGTGCTCAAGCGGGTGCTGGAGAAGGCCAGAAAGATGGGCTATGATACCTTCAATGTGGGCCCCGAGGCGGAATTCTTCCTGTTCCAGACCGATGAGGAGGGCAAGCCCACCACCAAGACCAACGACGAGGCCGGCTATTTCGACCTGGGCCCCCTGGATCACGGAGAGGGCACCCGCCGGGAGATCTGCATGGCCCTGGAGCAGATGGGCTTTGAGATCGAGGCCAGCCACCACGAGGTGGCCGAGGGCCAGCACGAGATCGACTTCAAGTACGGCGAGGCCCTCAAGACCGCCGACGACATTATGACCTTCAAGCTGGCGGTGAAGATCCTGGCCCAGAAGAACGGCCTGCACGCCACCTTCATGCCCAAGCCCATCTTCGGCATCAACGGCTCGGGCATGCACACCAACATGTCCCTGTTCAAGGACGGCAAAAACATCTTCTACGATCCCAACGGGGAGAAGGGCCTGTCCAAGGAGGCCTACTCCTTTATTGCCGGTCTGCTGGCCCACGTGAAGGGCTTTGCGGCCATCACTAACCCCCTGGTCAACTCCTACAAGCGTCTGCTGCCCGGCTACGAGGCGCCCTGCTACCTGGCCTGGTCGGCCTCCAACCGCTCGGCTCTGATCCGCATTCCCGCCTCCCGCGGCCAGTCCACCCGTGTGGAGCTGCGCTCCCCCGATCCGGCCTGCAACCCCTATCTGGCCCTGGCAGTCTGCCTGGCCGCCGGTCTGGACGGCATTGAGAAGGGTATGGTTCCCCCGGCGGAGATCACGGAGAACATCTTTGCCATGGATGCGGCCACCCGCCAGGCCAACGGGATTGACAGCCTGCCCGGCTCTCTGGAGGAGGCTATCAGCGCGCTGAAAGCGGATGCCTACATCCTGGACATTCTGGGCAGTCATGTGGCGGAGAATTACATCGAGGGCAAAGTGAAGGAGTGGGATGAGTACCGCACCCGCGTCTCCTCCTGGGAGCGGGAGAAGTATATCATCAACTATTAATCGCTGCCCCTGTTGTACTCCTTACGAAAAAAGGAGTGAACGGATATGGAAAAGGTGATTGTCGCCTTTGAGAGCGAAAAGAGCTGCTGGAGAGTCAAGGAGATCCTGGAGAACTCAGGCACGGCAAGCTGTGTGCTCTGCCGCTCCGCCGACCAGGTGAAGCGGGCGGTGAACAAGCTGCATATCTCCACGGTGATCTGCGGCTACAAGCTGCCCGACGCCTCGGCGGAGGAGCTGTTTGACGATCTGCCCACCTCCTGCGCCATGCTGATGGTGGGGGTGCAGAATCTGCTGGATCTCTGCCAGAACGATGACATTTTCAAGCTCACCTCCCCGGTGTCCAAGGGGGATCTGGTGGCCTCGGTACGCATGCTCATCCAGGTGGGCCACCGGCTGGAGCGGTTTGTCCGTCCCCGGCGCAGCCAGGAGGAGCAGGAGCTCATCGCCCAGGCCAAGCAGCTGCTTATGGCGCGCCACGGCATGACAGAGGAGCAGGCCCACCGCTTTTTGCAGAAAAAGAGCATGGACAGCGGCGCCAAGCTGATCCAGACCGCCCAGCTGGTACTGGATAGCCTGTAAAGCACATACGCATATAGCATAAGACGAGGCAGTCTTGTGGCGGCAGTCAGAGGACGTTGACTGCCGCCACTGTGCTATTATGCGGAGGTGTGCCGGGTGAAATTTACCAAGATGCACGGGCTGGGCAACGACTACATCTATCTGGACTGTATGCAGGGGGAGCCGGAAAACCTGCCGGAGCTGGCGCGGACCCTGTCCCGCCGCCGTTTCGGGGTGGGGGCGGACGGGCTGATCTGCATCTGCCCATCCCGCTGGGGGGATTTCCGGATGCGGATGTTCAATGCCGACGGCTCTGAGGGAGAAATGTGCGGCAACGGCATCCGCTGTTTGGGAAAATACGTCTACGACACAGGGCTGACGGACAAGACCCGCCTGAGTATTGAAACCCCGGCGGGGCTGCGGGCTCTGGAGCTGCATCTCTCCGGCGCTCAGGTGTCCGCCGTGACGGTGGAGATGGGCGTACCCCGGGTGGAGCACCCCCGCACCCTGGAGGCGGCGGGGATGATGTGCACGGTTACCCCCGTGAGCATGGGCAACCCCCACGCGGTGCTCTTTGTGGGCGAGGTGGAGACGGCGGCGGTGTCCCGCCTGGGTCCCGGGCTGGAGTGCCACCCCGCCTTTCCCAACCGGACAAACGTGGAGTTTGTCCAGGTGCTCGCCCCGGACCGCCTGCGTATGCGGGTGTGGGAGCGGGGAAGCGGAGAGACAATGGCCTGCGGCACGGGGGCCGCGGCGTCTCTGGCCGCCGCCTGTGTGCGGGGCCTGTGCGGCCACCGGACGGCAGTGGAGCTGCCCGGTGGTGAATTGGCGATTACCTGGGCCGGGGAGGGAGCGCCCCTCTATCTCACCGGCCCGGCGGTTACGGTATTCAATGGGGAATACCTCGACAAACTATAGAAGTGCAAAGGAGCATGAGCATGACAAAGATTAATGAAAACTACCTCAAGCTGCCGGGCAGCTACCTGTTTTCCGAGGTGAACCGCCGGGCGGCGGCCTACGCCCAGGCCAACCCGGACAAGAAGCTCATCAAGCTGGGCATTGGGGACGTGACCCTGCCCCTGCCCGCCGCCGTCACCGCCGCCATGCACGCGGCGGTGGACGAGATGGCCACTGCCCAGGGCTTCCACGGCTACGGCCCCGAGCAGGGCTACGACTTCCTCCGGGAGGCCATCGCCCAGCACGACTACAGGGCCAGAGGGGTGGATATCGACCCCAGCGAGATCTTCGTCTCCGACGGGGCCAAGAGCGACTGCGGCAACATCGGCGACATCTTCGGCCTGGACAACGTGGTGGCGGTGTGCGATCCGGTCTACCCTGTGTACGTGGATACCAACGCCATGGCCGGCCGGGCGGGGGAGTACAGCGAGGCCTCCGGCATGTGGAGCAAGCTGCACTACATGCCCTGCACGGCGGAAAACGGCTTCTCCCCGGCCATCCCGGACAAAAAGGTGGATCTCATCTACCTGTGCTTCCCCAACAACCCCACCGGGGCGGTGGCTACCCGTGCCCAGCTGGAGGCGTGGGTGGAGTACGCCAACCGCAACGGGTCGGTGATTCTCTACGACTCGGCCTATGAGGCCTTCATCACCCAGGAGGACATCCCCCACTCCATCTTTGAGATTGAGGGGGCCAAGACCTGTGCCATCGAGTTCCGCTCCTTCTCCAAGACCGCCGGCTTCACCGGCACCCGCTGCGCCTACACCGTGGTGCCCAAGGCCCTGGAGCGGGGCGGCGCCAGCCTGAACTTCCTGTGGAACCGCCGCCAGTGCACTAAGTTCAACGGCGTGCCCTACGTGGTGCAACGGGGCGCCGAGGCGGTCTACTCCCCCGAGGGAGCTGCCCAGGTGAAGGAGAATCTGGCCTACTACCAGAACAACGCGAAGGTGATTTTCCAGGGACTCCAGAGCGCCGGACTCACCGTGTCCGGCGGGATCAACTCCCCCTACATCTGGTGCCAGACGCCGGACGGCATGGGCTCCTGGGAGTTCTACGACCTGCTGCTGAGCAGGGCAAATGTGGTGACCACCCCCGGCGCGGGCTTCGGCCCCAGCGGCGAGGGATATATCCGCCTGACCGCCTTCGGCGGGGCGGAGGCCACGGCCGAGGCGGTTGCGCGCATCAAGGCCGTGCTGTAAATTCCCCGGCTGCCGCCGGGGACTGATTACCCAGGAAAGGGGCAGTGCAAATGGACAGCTGCGATCAAAGAGGACTGTACCGTCCGGAGTTTGAACATGACAACTGCGGCATCGGCGCGGTTGTGGACATCAAAGGGCGCAAGAGCCATCAGACCGTGGACGACGCGCTGAAAATTGTGGAGAAGCTGGAGCACCGGGCGGGCAAGGACGCCCGGGGCGAGACGGGAGACGGCGTGGGCATTCTGGTACAGGTCTCCCACAAATTCTTCTCCAGCGCTGTGAAGGACTGTGGCTTTGCCCTTGGCGAGGCAGGCGATTACGGGGTGGGGATGTTTTTCTTTCCCCAGAACACCCTGCGCCGGGGCCAGGCCAAGAAGATGTTTGAGGTGATCGCGGCCAAAGAGGGGCTGACCTTCCTGGGCTGGCGGACTGTGCCTGTGTGCCCCGATGTGCTGGGGCAGAAGGCGCTGGACAAGATGCCCTACATCGAGCAGGGCTTTGTGGCCCGCCCGGCGGACACCGCCCCCGGGCTGGACTTTGACCGCCGGCTCTATATCGCCCGGCGGGTGTTTGAGCAGTCCAGCGGGGACACCTATGTGGCCTCCCTGTCCAGCCGGACGGTGGTGTACAAGGGCATGTTCCTGGTGGGTCAGCTGCGCCGGTTCTATCCCGATCTGCAGAGCAAGGCCTATGAGTCGGCCATCGCCATTGTCCACTCCCGCTTCTCCACCAACACCAACCCCTCCTGGGAGCGGGCCCACCCCAACCGGCTTATCGCCCACAACGGGGAAATCAACACCATCCGGGGCAACGCCGGGCGTATGCTGGCCCGGGAGGAGACCATGTCCTCGCCTCTGCTGGACGCGGATATGGACAAGGTGCTGCCAGTGGTGAACGTGGAGGGCTCCGACTCGGCCATGCTGGACAACACCCTGGAGTTTATGATGATGGCGGGGATGGACCTGCCCCTGGCGGTGATGGCCGCTATCCCCGAGCCCTGGAGCAACGACCGCACCATCTCCCGCTCCAAGCGGGATCTCTACCAGTACTACGCCACCCTCATGGAGCCCTGGGACGGCCCGGCCTCCATCCTCTTCTCCGACGGGGATGTGGTGGGGGCGGTGCTGGACCGCAACGGCCTGCGCCCCTCCCGGTACTATGTGACCCGGCAGGACAAGCTGATTCTCGCCTCCGAGGTGGGGGTGCTGGACATCCCCCCGGAGCAGATCCTCTGCAAGTCCCGCCTCCAGCCGGGCAGGATGCTGCTGGTGGACACCAGGGCGGGGCGGATCATCGGGGATGAGGAGCTCAAGGAGGGCTACGCCGCCCGCCAGCCCTACGGAGAGTGGCTGGACCGCAACCTCATCCGCCTCAAGGATCTGCCCACCCCCAACCACCGGGTGGAGAATTCCACCAAGGAGGGGAGAGCACGGCTGCAGAAGGCCTTTGGCTACTCCTATGAGGACGTGATGCAGACCATTCTGCCCATGGCCAAGACCGGGGCGGAGCCCACCTCCGCCATGGGTACCGACATCCCCCTGGCGGTGCTGGATGAGAAGGAGCAGCCCCTGTTCAACTACTTCAAGCAGCTCTTCGCCCAGGTGACCAATCCCCCCATTGACGCCATCCGGGAGGAGATTGTCACCGATACCACGGTCTACGCCGGAGACGACGGCAACCTGCTGGAGGAGAAGGCGGAGAACTGCCGGGTGCTCCAGATTCACAACCCCATCCTTACCTCCCGGGATATGATGAAGATCAAGGCCATGAAGCAGCCCGGCTTCCACGTGGAGACGGTGTCCATTCTCTACTATAAAAATACCTCTCTGAAGCGGGCGCTGGACCACCTCTTTGTTGCGGTGGACCGGGCCTACCGCAACGGGGCCAACATCGTGGTGCTCTCCGACCGGGGGGTGGACGAGAACCATGTGGCCATCCCGTCCCTGCTGGCGGTGTCCGCCATCGAGCAGCATCTGATTCGCACAAAGAAGCGCACGGCGGTGTCCATTCTGCTGGAGTCCGCCGAGCCCCGCCAGGTACACCACTTTGCCGCCCTGCTGGGCTACGGCGCCCGGGCCATCAACCCCTACCTGGCCCAGGAGACGGTGGTGGAGCTCATTGAGGATGGCCTGCTGGACAAGGAATTTACCACCGCGGTGGACGATTACAACGCCGCTGTCCTCCACGGCATTGTGAAGATTGCCTCCAAGATGGGTATCTCCACCCTCCAGTCCTACCAGTCCGCCCAGATCTTTGAGGCCATCGGCATCAACCATGATGTGGTGGAAAAGTACTTTACAGGCACGGTGTCCCGAGTGGAGGGCATCGGTCTGGACGAGATCGAGGCCATGGTGGACCGCAAGCACTCCAAGGCCTTTGACCCCCTGGGACTGGACAGTGATCTCACCCTGGACAGCTTGGGTGACCACAAGGCCCGCGCTGACGGAGAGGATCACATGTACAATCCCCGCACCATCCACCTGCTCCAGCAGGCCACCCGCCGGGGGGACTACGAGCTGTTCAAGCAGTACACCGCCCTGGTGGACGATGAGACCAAGCCCCACACCCTGCGGGGGCTGCTGGAGATGCAGTATGCCCAGACGCCCATCCCCATCGACGAGGTGGAGAGCGTGGAGTCCATTGTCAAGCGCTTCAAGACGGGTGCCATGAGCTACGGCTCCATCTCCCAGGAGGCCCACGAGTGCCTGGCCCTGGCCATGAACCAGCTGGGTGGCAAGTCCAACTCCGGCGAGGGGGGCGAGGAGCGCAGCCGCCTGGGCACCCAGCGGGGCTCGGCCATCAAGCAGGTGGCCTCCGGCCGCTTCGGCGTCACCAGCGAGTACCTGGTCAGCGCCAAGGAGATCCAGATTAAGATGGCCCAGGGGGCCAAGCCCGGCGAGGGCGGTCACCTGCCCGCCGGAAAGGTCTACCCCTGGATCGCCAAGTGCCGCCACTCCACCCCTGGCGTCACCCTCATCTCGCCGCCCCCTCACCACGATATCTACTCCATCGAGGACCTGGCCCAGCTGATCTATGACCTGAAAAACGCCAACCGCCAGGCCCGCATCTCGGTGAAGCTGGTGAGCGAGGCGGGGGTGGGCACCATTGCCGCCGGCGTGGCCAAGGCGGGGGCCCAGGTGGTGCTCATCTCGGGCTACGACGGGGGCACCGGGGCCGCGCCCCGCACCTCCATCCACTGCGCCGGCCTGCCCTGGGAGCTGGGCCTGGCGGAGACCCACCAGACCCTGATCCAAAACGGCCTGCGCTCCCGGGTGGTTGTGGAGACCGACGGCAAGCTGATGAGCGGCCGGGACGGGGCCATCGCCTGCATGCTGGGGGCGGAGGAGTTCGGCTTTGCCACCGCGCCCCTGGTGACCATGGGCTGTGTGATGATGCGGGTGTGCAACCTGGACACCTGCCCGGTGGGTGTGGCCACCCAGAACCCGGAGCTGCGCAAGCGCTTTACCGGCAAGCCGGAGTATGTGGTCAACTTCATGCGCTTCATCGCCCAGGAGCTGCGGGAGCACATGGCAAAACTGGGCGTGCGCACCGTGGAGGAGCTGGTGGGCCGCACCGACCTGCTCAAGGTGCGCCCGGCAGTGAATGAGCGGGCGGCCACGGTGGACCTGCGGGCCATCCTGGACAGCCCCGCCGCCGGCGGGGAGAAGACCCATTTCGACCCGACGGACGTGTACGACTTCCAGCTGGAACAGACCGTGGATCTCCGGCAGCTGGAAAAGCAGCTGGGAAAAGATCTGGAGAAGGGCAGCCCCAGGACACTGGAGCTGAAGGTATCCAGCACGGACCGCACCGTGGGCACCATCCTGGGCTCGGACATTACCCGGCTTCACGGGGAGAGCCTGCCCGAGGACACCTTTGTGGTGCAGTGCACCGGCGGCGGCGGGCAGTCCTTCGGCGCCTTCATCCCCAAGGGCCTTACCCTGCGCCTGGAGGGAGACGCCAACGACTACCTGGGCAAGGGCCTGTCGGGAGGCACCATCGTGGTCTATCCCCCCAAGGGCAGCCCCTTTAAGGCGGAGGAGAACATTCTGGTGGGCAACGTGGCCCTGTACGGCGCCACCTCGGGCAAGGCCTTCCTCAACGGCGTGGCGGGAGAGCGCTTCTGCGTGCGCAACTCGGGCGCCGTTGCGGTGGTGGAGGGCGTGGGCGACCACGGCTGCGAGTATATGACAGGCGGCTGCGTGGTCATCCTGGGCCCCACCGGGCGAAACTTCGCCGCCGGCATGTCGGGCGGCGTGGCCTATGTGCTGGATGAGGAGCGGGATCTCTACCTGCGCCTGAACAAGGAACTGGTGTCCATGGAGCCGGTGAGTGAGAAGGCGGACATTACCCGCCTGCGGGAGCTCATCGGCCAGCATGTGGCCGCCACCGGCAGCAGCCGGGGCCAGGAGATTTTGGATCATTTTGAGGCATATCTGCCCGCCTTCAAGAAGATTCTGCCCCACGACTACGACCGGATGCTGCGCACCATCGCCAAGTTTGAGCAGCGCGGCATGACCCGGGAGCAGGCCGAGGTGGAGGCCTTCTACGTCAATACGAGAAAGGGGGAGTGAGGGAGATGGGAACACCCACAGGATTTATGGAGTACCAGAGAAAGGGGAATCCCGCCCAGCCCCCTCTGGAGCGCATTGCCCACTATAACGAGTTCCACCCCCGGCTGGGGCGGGACGACCGGCGGCGGCGGGGCGGCGGCTGCATGGGCTGCGGCGTGGCCCTCGGCGAGCCGGGCGCGGTGTTGAACGGCATGGTCTCCGGCTGTCCCCTGCACAATCTGGTTCCCGAGTGGAACCATCTGGTGTACACCGGCAGCCTGGGCCACGCGGTGGAGCGGCTGCTCAAGACCAACAACTTTCCCGAGTTCACCGGCCGGGTGTGCCCAGCCCTGTGCGAGGCGGCCTGCACCTGCGGTCTCAACGGCGACCCGGTCACGGTCAAGGAGAACGAGCTGGGGATCATTGAGGACGCGTGGGAGCTGGGTCTCATCCAGCCCCATCCACCCGCCGCCCGCACCGGGAAGAAGGTGGCGGTGGTGGGCTCCGGCCCCTCCGGCCTTGCCGCGGCGGATCAGCTCAACCGCCGGGGCCACAGCGTCACTGTCTTTGAGCGGGAGGATCGGCCGGGCGGCCTGCTCATGTACGGCATTCCCAACATGAAGCTGGAGAAGACCATTGTCCAGCGCCGCCTGGATCTCATGGCGGCCCAGGGCGTGGAGTTCCGCACCGGCGCGGATGTGGGAAAGAGCGTGAGCGCCAAGGAGCTGTTGGAGCAGTTTGACGCGGTGGTGCTCTGCTGCGGCGCGTCCAACCCCCGGGATCTGAAGGTGGAGGGACGGGACGGCGCGGGGGTCTGCTTTGCGGTGGACTTCCTCAAGGAGACCACCCGCAGCCTGCTCAATTCCGGCCTGGAGGACGGGAAGTTCCCCAGCGCCAAGGGGAAGGACGTCATTGTGGTGGGCGGCGGCGACACGGGCAACGACTGCGTGGGCACCTGCATCCGCCACGGCTGCAAGTCGGTGGTTCAGCTGGAGATGATGCCCAAGGCCCCCGATACCCGCCGGGAGAACAACCCCTGGCCCGAGTGGCCCCGGGTGTGCAAGACGGACTACGGCCAGGAGGAGGCCATCGCCATGTTCGGCAGTGATCCCCGGATTTACCAGACCACGGTCACCCACCTGGTGCGGGATGAGAAGGGGAATCTGACGGCGGTCAAGACGGTGGGCCTGGGGGCCGACCTCAAGCCGGTGCCCGGCAGCGAGAAGGAGCTGCCCTGTCAGCTGCTGCTCATCGCCGCGGGCTTTCTGGGGGCCCAGAGCTATGTGCCTGAGGCCTTCGGGGTGGAGCTCACCCAGCGCTCCTGCGTGAAGACCGAGCCGGAGCGCTACGCTACCAACGTCCCCAAGGTGTTTGCCGCCGGGGACATGCACCGGGGACAGTCCCTGGTGGTGTGGGGTATCCGGGAGGGGAGAGGAGCTGCCCGGGAGGTGGATGAGTTCCTCATGGGCTACACCAACCTGCCCTGACCCTTGCAATTTTCACCGGCTTTGGGTATGATAATGCGTACCGGAGGGGCGGCGCCCCTTCGGTACGCATTTTTTATTCCGGGGGGCGGGCCCGCCCGGCGGACTCTCCCTCCAAGGTGCGGTGATGGAATTGAGACGATTTCTGCGCGTGCTCCGGCGTGCGCTTCTCCTGGTGCTTGTGCTGGCCCTGCTGGCAGCGGGCACCCTGGCCTTCCTGCGCTGGCGGGGCTTTCTGCTCTCCAGCCAGCAGGTGAATCCCAAGCAGTGGGAGGTCTTTGGGGTGGATGTGTCCGCCTACCAGGGGGTGGTGGACTGGGAGATCCTGGCCGGCCAGGAGGTGGACTTTGCCTTTATCAAGGCCACCGAGGGCTCCGGTATGCAGGACGCCCAGTTTAAGGCCAACTGGGCGGGGGCGCTCCAGGCGGGGGTGCGCCCGGGGGCCTACCATTTTTTCAGCTACGACAGCCCGGGGGAGACCCAGGCGGACAACTTTATCGCCCAGGTGCCTGTGACAGAAGGAGCCCTGCCGCCGGTGGTGGATCTGGAATTTTACGGGCAGTACCTGGAACAGCCCGCCGGCCGGGAGGAGACCCTGGCGATTTTAAACCCGCTGCTTCAGCGTCTGGAGGAGCACTACGGGGTGAAGCCTATTTTGTATGTCACCTACCGCTCCTACTACCGCTACCTGGCGGGAGGCGGATATGGGGACTATCCCCTGTGGTTCAGCAGCCCTGGGGTGGTCCCTGTGAGCACCGGAGGGTGGGACTTCTGGCAGTACTCCCACAGCGCCCGGCTGGACGGCTACTACGGCAGCGAGAGCCGCATTGACCTCAATGTGTTCCGCGGTACCCGTGGGGAGTTTGAGGCCTTTGGTACCCCTGCCTGAGGGAGCGGAGGATTTCTTTGAACCTGGTATTCTAATCCCCTGGAAATTCTGCTATAATTGCTGTAATCACGTGTGTATCACAGGAACACGGTTCCTGGGGAACGGTTCACAGGAGGCGGAATATGGATCGGTTTTCAGCGCTTGCCCAGCAGCTGCGTCAGGCACTCCCCCGGCTGGAGCTGCGGGAGGAGGAGCCCATGCGGAGCCACACCTCCTTCCGCATTGGCGGCCCGGTGCGCCTGATGGCCCTGCCCCGCACGGCGGAGGAGGCCCGCAGGGCGGTGGAGCTGGCCGCCGGGCTGGGGGTGCGGCCCTTCTTCATGGGCAACGGCACCAACCTGCTGGTGTCCGACGACGGGGCGGAGGAGTTCGTGGTCAAGACCTTTGACGGTCTGGGCGGCATCCAGCAGACCGGGGAGCGGGAGCTCACCGCCGGGGCTGGGGTGCTCCTCTCCCGGCTGGCTGTCTTTGCTCTGGAGCGGGGGCTTGCCGGGCTGGAGTTTGCACACGGCATCCCGGGCAGCCTGGGGGGCGCGGTGTGTATGAACGCGGGGGCCTACGGCGGGGAGATGCGCCAGGTGGTGACCCGTACCCGCTGGCTGGACCAGAGCGGCCGGGCGGGGGAGACGGCGGGGGAGGAGCATGGCTTTGCCTACCGCCGCAGCGCCTTCTCCGACGGGTCGCGGCTGATTGTGGAGGCGGTGCTCACCCTGGAGCCGGGGGATCCGGAGAAGATTCGGGGCCGGATGGAGGAGCTCTCCGCCGCCCGCCGGGCCAAGCAGCCTCTGGAGTACCCCAGCGCGGGCAGCACCTTCAAGCGGCCTGAGGGCCACTTTGCCGCTGCCCTTATCGAGGAGTGCGGCCTCAAGGGTGTGGGCATCGGCGGGGCCCAGGTGTCGGAGAAGCATGCGGGCTTCTTTATCAACCGGGGAGGCGCCTGCGCCGCCGATGTGCGCCGGCTGATGGACCTGGTGCGGGAGACCGTGCTGCGCCAGACCGGGGTGGAGCTGGAGCCGGAAGTGAAATTTTTGGGCTTTGAGAGCCACGGGGGCTGAAAATATGGATTTTATCATTGTCTCCGGCCTGTCCGGGGCGGGAAAGAGCAAGGTGGCCTCCTTCATGGAGGATATGGGCTTTTATGTGGTGGACAATATGCCCGCGGCGCTGATGCCCCGCTTTGCCGAGCTGTGCATGGCCCAGCCCGGGCGGTATGACCGGGTGGCCCTGGTCACCGATATCCGGGGGGGCCAGACCTTCGACGGGTTGTTTGAGGCCCTGGAGGAGCTGCAGAAGGCGGGGTGCGACTACAAGATCCTCTTTGTGGAGGCCGGTGTGGAGACCATCATCAAGCGCTACAAGGAGACGCGGCGCATGCACCCTCTGGCCAGCTCCTCCCGCTCTCTGGACGAGGCGGTGCGCCAGGAGCGCACGGTGCTCGCCCCCGTGCGCCAGCGGGCGGAGTATATCATCGACACCTCCGCCCTCTCCACCGCCAAGCTGCGGGGGGAGGTGCTGCGCCTGTTCGGGAAGGGGGGAGAGACCCCCGGCATGAGCGTGAACGTGATCTCCTTCGGCTTTAAGTACGGCATCCCCATCGAGGCGGATCTGGTCTTTGACGTGCGCTTTCTGCCCAACCCCTTTTACATCACCCAGCTGCGCACCCAGACCGGACTGGACGACGGGGTGTACAACTTTGTCTTCGGCTACCAGCAGACCCGGGACTTTATGACCCACCTGGAAAACCTCATGGGCTTTCTCCTGCCCCAGTATGAGGAGGAGGGGAAGACCGTGCTGGTCATCGCCGTGGGCTGCACGGGCGGGCAGCACCGCTCGGTGGCGGTTACCCGCGCCCTGGCCGACTTTATCCGCCGCAAGGGCTACCCGGCGGCGGAAAACCACCGGGACATGACCCGGGCGTAGGGGGAGTGCGCCATGAGCGAGGGAATCTATTGCGGGCCAAACGTGGTGGCCATCGGCGGGGGAACCGGCCTTTCCACCATGCTGCGGGGCCTGAAAAACCATACCAAAAACCTCACCGCCATTGTCACCGTGTCCGACGACGGGGGCGGGTCGGGAATTCTGCGTCAGGATCTGGGCATGCTGCCACCGGGGGACATCCGCCACTGTATGGAGGCCCTGGCCAATGTGGAGCCGGTGATGGAGCAGCTGCTCACCTACCGCTTTCCCGCCGGGTCGGGCAATCTCACCGGCCAGTCCTTCGGCAATCTGATCCTGGCCGCCCTCAACGGCATCTCCGACTCCTTTGACCAGGCGGTGGCCCGGATGAGCCAGGTGCTGGCCATCAGCGGCCGGGTGCTGCCTGTGACCAACGCCAACGTCCTGCTGGAGGCCACCTTTGAAAACGGCACCAGGGTAGTGGGGGAGTCCAAGATCTGCGCCTTTAAAAAGCAGCAGGACTGCCGCATCCGCAGTGTGCGCCTGCTGCCCGAGCACCCCCAGGCCCTGCCGGAGGCCATTCAGGCCATTGAGCAGGCGGATCTCATCCTGCTGGGGCCGGGCAGCCTCTACACCAGCGTGATTCCCAACCTGCTGGTGGACGGCATCGCCCAGGCGGTGTGCAGCGCCCGGGGGCTGAAGATCTATATCTGCAACATCATGACCCAGGACGGGGAGACCGAGGGAATGACTGCGGGGGATCACGTGCGCGCCCTGCTCCAGCACTCCGGTCCCGGCCTGGTGGATATCTGCCTGTGCAACAGCGCCCCGGTGCGCCCCGGCCTGGTGGAGCGCTACCGGGAGGAGGACGCCGCCCCCATCACAGTGGACGAGGACGCCATTGCGGAGCTGGGGGTGGAGCTGGTGGAGCGCCCCTTGGCCTCCGAGACCTCAGACTACGCCCGCCACTCGGTGACCCGGCTGGCAAAGGCCGTCATGGAGCTTTACAACGAGCGGGCGGACACCAAGATCTTTTGACAAAAGGGGGAGCGGGAATGTCCTTTGCATCCCGAACCAAGGCGGAGCTGTGCCGCACGGCCCTGTCCCGCAGGTGCTGCGCCCAGGCGGAGGCCTACGGGGTGCTGCTCTACTGCAGCCAGTTTACCCCCAGCCAGGTGCGTATCGTCACCGAGTCCCCTGAATTTGCCGCCCGGCTGCCCGCCCTGTTCCAGCGGGCCTTCCGGGCGGAGTTCGACCGGCTGCCCGGGGAGGGGCCGGGCAAGCGGGTCTTTGCCGTCCACAGCCCGGACAAGCTCTCCGCCATCTTTGCCGCCTTCGGCGGCGACCCGGGGGAGACCCTGGCCCTGCACATCAACTTCGCCGTGCTGGAGGAGGAACACTGCCGTACCGCCTTTTTCCGGGGGGCCTTCCTGGCCGGCGGGTCGGTCACCGATCCGGGCAAGCGTTACCACCTGGAGCTGGCCACCTCCCACCTGAGCGTCAGCCGGGAGCTGCGTGCCCTGCTGCTGGAGGCGGGCTTCTCCCCCAAGGAGACAACACGCAAGGGGAACTCCTTGACATACTTTAAGCAGAGCGAGGCCATTGAGGACTTCCTCACCGCCATCGGCGCCCCCCTGGCCGCCATGGAGGTAATGAACGCCAAGGCGGAGAAGGATCTGCGGGGCAGCGTGAACCGCCGGGTGAACTGCGACGCGGCCAACCTGGACAAGGCGGTGGACGCCGCCCAGGAGCAGCTGGAGGCCATCGCACGGCTGGAGGCGCGGGGCATGCTCCAGGAGCTGCCCGACAAGCTTAAGGAGGCGGTGGACCTGCGGGCCGCCCATCCCGAGCTCACCCTGGCCCAGCTGGCCCAGCTGTGCTCACCGCCGGTGAGCAAGTCGGCCTTCAACCACCGGCTGCGCAAACTGGTGGAGCTATCACGCAAGTGAATATACCTTACAGATAAAACCCGGGCGGAGGGCCCGGCGGAGGGGAGGGTGACCCATGGGCTTTGTCCATCTGCATGTGCATACCGAATTCAGCCTGCTGGACGGCGCCTGCCGCATTCCCGGTCTGGTGCGCCGGGCCAGGGAGCTGGGGCAGCAGGCGGTAGCCATCACCGACCACGGGGCCATGTACGGCGTAGTGGACTTCTACAAGGCCGCCAAGAAGGAGGGGATCAAGCCCATCATCGGCTGCGAGGTCTATGTGGCCCCCCTGGGCCGCAG
>CALWWS010000047.1 GCA_944385305.1 uncultured Oscillospiraceae bacterium
ATCCGCCGGGTGAGCCGGGGACTCACCGCCGAGATGATCGCGGCGGTGGCCAAGCTGATGAGCAACATGGACCTCATCTACGCGGCCAGGAAGATGACGGTCACCGCCCACTGCAACACCACCATCGGCCTGCCGGGCACCCTGTCCTGCCGCCTGCAGCCCAACCATCCCACCGACGACCCGGACGGCATCATGGCCTCCCTGCTGGAGGGGCTGACCTACGGGGCGGGGGACGCGGTGCTGGGCCTCAACCCGGTGGACGACAGCGTGGAGAGCGTCACCCGGGTGCTCAACCGGTTTAAGGAGATCCAGACCCGCTGGGACATCCCCACCCAGATCTGCGTGCTGGCCCATGTGACCACCCAGATGGAGGCGGTGGAGAAGGGGGCCCCCTGCGACCTTATCTTCCAGTCCATTGCCGGCTCCCAGAAGGGCAACGAGGCCTTCGGCCTGGACGGGGCCCTCATCGAGCGGGCCCGGCAGCTGGCCCTGGCCCAGGGTACCGCCGCGGGGCCCAACGTGATGTACTTTGAGACCGGACAGGGCTCCGAGCTCTCCTCCGAGGCCAACTTCGAGGCGGATCAGGTGGTGATGGAGGCCCGGTGCTACGGCTTTGCCAAGCGCTTTGCCCCCTTCCTGGTGAACACGGTGGTGGGCTTCATCGGCCCGGAGTACCTCTACAACTCCAAGCAGGTCATCCGGGCGGGGCTGGAGGATCACTTCATGGGCAAGCTCACCGGCATCCCCATGGGGTGCGACGCCTGCTACACCAATCACATGAAGGCAGATCAGAGCGACATTGAGGATCTGGCCGTGCTGCTCACCGCCGCGGGGTGCAACTATTTCATGGGCATCCCCCACGGGGACGACGTGATGCTCAACTACCAGACCACCGGCTTCCACGAGACCGCCGCCCTGCGGGAGATGTTCGGCCTGACCGCCATTCCCCCCTTCCAGCGCTGGCTGGAGAAGATGGGCTTTGTGGAAAACGGACGGCTCACCGCCCTGGCGGGCGACGGGTCGGTGCTGCTGGCGTAAGGGAGGAAGAGGCAGATGAACGAGCAAGAGCTGCGATCCATGGTGGAAAAGCTGGTGCTGGAGCTGGCGGGAAGCCCGGCGGGCGCTTCAGCCCCCGCGGCCCCGGCGGGTTCCGCGCCCCGGAGCGCCGGGGAGGAGGGCGGCTGCCTGGAGGACATCACCCAGATTGACCTGCGCCGCCAGTACCTGGTGGAGCACCCCAAAAACGGCGACGCCTTCCGGGACTTGAAGCTGAAAACCCCCGCCCGGCTGGGGGTGGGACGGGCGGGCGCCCGGTACAGAACCATCACCATGCTGCGCATGCGGGCCGACCACGCCGCCGCCCAGGACTCGGTGTTCTCCCACGTGGACGAGACCTTTATTGACAAAAACGGCTTTGTCTTTGTCCAGACCCTGTGCACCAGCAAGGACGAGTACCTCACCCGTCCGGACAAGGGCCGCCGGTTTGACCAGGCCAACCAGGACATTATCAAGACCACCCTGGGCCAGAACCCCAAGGTGGCCCTGGTGGTGGGGGACGGCCTGTCCTCCGCCGCCATCGAGGCCAACGCCGCAGACTGCATCTCCGCCATCCAGGCGGGCCTGAAGAGCTACGGCCTGGAGAGCGGCCCGGTGCTCTTTGTAAAGTACTGCCGGGTAGGGGCCTCGGACCACATCGGGGAGATCACCGGGGCGGAGGTGGTGTGCATGCTGGTGGGGGAGCGGCCCGGGCTGGTCACCGCCGAGTCCATGTCCGCCTACCTCACCTACCGCCCCCACATCGGCATTCCCGAGTCCAAGCGTACGGTGATCTCCAACATCCACCGCCAGGGCACCACCGCCGTGGAGGCGGGGGCCCACGTGGCCCAGCTCATCCACACCATGCTGGAGAAGAAGGCCTCCGGCATCGATCTGAAACTGTAAGGAGGGTGGGAAGATGACAGGAGATCTGATCCCGGTGAAGGTGCTGGCCACCCACACCATCGCCAACGTCAGCCAGACCCTGGCCAAGAAGCTGGGGCTGCCTGACAAGTACCGCTCCATCGGCATCCTCACCGCCGACTGCGACGACGTGACCTACTGCGCCCTGGACGAGGCCACCAAAGCCGCCGCGGTGGAGGTGGTGTACGGCCGCTCCCTCTACGCCGGGGCGGGCAACGCCAGCACCGCCCTGGCCGGAGAGGTCATCGGCATTCTGGCCGGGCCCAACCCCGCCGAGGTGCAGTCGGGGCTGCGGGCCTGCGTGGAGTTTATGGAGTCGGGGGTGGGCTTCCGCGCCGCCAATCCCGACGGCTCGGTGGTCTACTTCGCCCACACCGTCTCCCGCACGGGCAGCTACCTGTCCAAGGTGGCGGGGGTAAAGGAGGGGGAGGCCCTGGCCTACCTCATCGCCCCGCCCCTGGAGGCGGTGGTGGGGCTGGACGAGGCCATGAAGGCCTCCGACGTGGAGCTGGTGGCCCTGTTTGAGCCCCCCAGCGAGACAAACTTCGGCGGCGGGCTGCTCACCGGCACCCAGAGCGCCTGCAACGCGGCGGCCGCCGCCTTCGCCCAGGCGGTGCAGGACGCCGCCGCCCATCCCAGGGAGGTGTAGCAATGCAGCTTGACAAGGATCTGCGCTCTGTGCAGGAGGTACGCCTGCTGCTGGAGCAGGCACGGCAGGCCCAGCGGACCATGGAGACCATGGACCAGGCTCAGCTGGACAAAATTGTATCCGCCATCTCCGCCGCCGCCGCGGCCAACGCCCGGCGGCTGGCCGACATGGCGGTGGAGGAGACCGGCTTCGGCCGGAAAGAGGACAAGGAGATCAAAAACCGATTTGCCGCCCTCACCCTCTACGAGGCCATCAAGGACGAGAAGACCCGGGGCATTCTGGCGGAAAACCGGGAAAAGCGCACCATCGACATGGGGGTGGGCGTGGGCGTTGTGGCCGGGCTGGTGCCCTCCACCAACCCCACCTCCACGGTGATCTACAAGGCCATGATCTGCATGAAGGCGGGCAACCCCATCATCTTCTCCCCCCACCCCAGCGCCCTCAACTGCATCCTGGAGACGGTGAATGTGGTGCGCCGGGCGGCGGAGGAGGCGGGGGCTCCCGCGGGGAGCATTGCCTGCATCCCCACTCCCACCCTGGAGGCCACCCAGGCCCTGATGAAGCACCCCTTCACCCGCCTCATCCTGGCCACCGGCGGGGCGGGCATGGTGAAGGCGGCCTACTCCTCGGGCACCCCGGCCATCGGGGTGGGGGCGGGCAACGGCCCGGCCTATATCCACCGCACCGCCGACCCGGCCCTGGCGGTGAAGCGGATTCTGGACTCCAAGACTTTTGACAACGGCACCATCTGCGCCAGCGAGCAGTCCATCGTGGTGGAGCGCTCCATGGAGCAGGCGGTGACCGCCCAGCTCAAGGCCCAGGGGGCCTACGTGCTCAGCGACGAGGAGCACCGCAGGCTCTCCGGCTTCATCCTCCGGCCCAACGGCACCATGAACCCGGCCATTGTGGGCAGGAGCGTGGAGACGGTGGCCAAGCTGGCCGGGCTGACCCAGGTGCCCCCCACCGCCCGGGTGTTGGTGGCCCGGGAGACGGGAGTGGGGCCGGGCTACCCCTACTCCAGCGAGAAGCTGGGGCTCATCCTGGCCTACTATGTGGAGCCCGACGAGCAGGCGGTGCTCCGCCGGTGCGTGGAGATCCTGGAGTGGGAGGGGGCGGGCCACACCTTCTCCATCCACGCCCAGGACGAGGAGACGGTGAAGCGCTTTGCCCGGGCGGTGCCCGCCTCCCGGGTGCTGGTGAACACCGCCGCCTCCCTGGGAGGCATCGGGGCTACCACCTGCCTCTTCCCCGCCCTCACCCTGGGGTGCGGCGCGGTGGGCGGCTCCTCCAGCTCCAACAACATCGGCCCCCTGGATCTCATCAACATCAAGCGGGTGGCCTGGGGGGTGAAGGAGCTGGAGCAGCTGCGGGCCGGGGGCGGCGGAGAACATGCCGTCCAGGTGGACGAGGGGCTGCTGGGCCAGCTGGTGGAGCAGATTGTGAGGAGGCTGATGTAGCGTGTCCGAGGTCAACGCCGACGGGGTGCTGGTCAACCCCCAGGAGCACATTCTCCAGCAGGTGCAGACCCTCACAAACTCCCTGATGGCCGAGCGGCCCCAGGGAGCGGAGGAGGAGGAGCAGGAGCGCCCCGTCCTGCCCGGCGGACAGCCGGGGGGTGAGGTGGGGGGCGCCCCCCACCTGCCGGCGGACGCCCCCATGGGGGCCGCCCAGAGCCCCACCGCCCTGCCGGCCCCCGTTGTGCCGGCACAGACGGCCTCCCGCCGGGGCGGCGGGGGAAAAAAGCGGGAGACAAAGTCCAGGGGCGGCGCGCCCAAGAAGCCGCCGGAGGAAAACAAATCAGACGACGACAACGACAGGAGGAAGAACAGCATGGCAAATACCAACGCGCTGGGTATGGTGGAGACAAAGGGACTGGTGGGGGCCATTGAGGCGGCCGACGCCATGGTGAAGGCGGCCAACGTCCAGCTGGTGGGCAAGGAGCAGGTGGGCGGCGGCCTGGTGACCGTGATGGTGCGGGGGGACGTGGGGGCCGTGAAGGCGGCCACTGACGCCGGAGCCGCCGCCGCCGAGAAGGTGGGGGAGCTCATCTCCGTGCACGTCATCCCCCGGCCCCACGCCGAGGTGGACAACATCCTGCCCCACGGGGTGGGAGAGGGGCGGTAGCCCGTGGGCCTCATCACCCTGGAGGACGCCCGGCGCATGTCCGACCAGGGCACCCGGGGCCCGGTGGTGGTGCGCCAGGGGGAGGTGCTCACCCCCGGGGCGCGGGACTATCTCCAGGAGCACCGCATTCAGGTGGTCTACCCCCAGGGGCGGGAGACGGGGGAGGGCGGTCACGCCGCCCCCGCCAAGTACCGCACCCTCTTCGGGGCGGCGCTGAACGAGAAGCCGGAGCACATGACCCACCTGAAGGAGAACATCCTGGTCTTTAAGGACCACCCCCGCATTGCCTTCCGGGGCTGGATCGACCTGCTGGAGGCCCAGACCCTTCTGGCCCAGCGGGAGGCGGCCCAGGGGGGCTGGCCCAGGCTGGCGGAGGAGCTGGGGCAGGTGCTGGAGTTTGTGCGGCGGTATATCCGCTTTGACGTGCTGGGGGAGAAGCTGGAAAATCTCACCCTGTGCGGCATGGACGCCGGACAGCTGCGGGAGTACTCCCACTACCCGGAAAAGCACTTCGGCCAGGGCCATTTCCTGCCCGCCCACACCGATCCCCCCGCTCTGCTGGCGGTGAACAAGCTGCGGTGCGTGGTGCGGCAGACCGAGCTTGCCGCCTACGCCGCCTTCCGGGACGCCGACGGCAACGTGACACGGGGGGATATGATTCTGGGGCTCAACCGGCTGTCCTCCCTGATGTGGATTATGATGATTAAGCTAAAGGCGGGAAAGTATGAACACAGTCCAATGTGACGCGCTGGAGCGCCTGGCCCGGGAGATTACGGCGCGGATCACCGTGGAGGTGGAGGCCTCCGGGCGGCACGTGCACCTGAGCCGGGCCCACCTGGAGGCCCTGTTCGGCCCGGGCTACCAGCTCAATCGGGTGCGGGATCTCTCCCAGCCCGGGCAGTTTGTGTGCGCCGAGCGGGTGACCCTGGTGGGGCCGGGAGGAGAGATTGGAAACGTGGTGGTGCTGGGCCCCGAGCGGAAGCAGAGCCAGGTGGAGATCTCCCTCACCGACGGCCGGGCCCTGGGCATCGCCCCCCCGGTGCGCATTTCGGGGGATATTAAGGACACCCCGGGGATCATCCTGCGCCGGGGAGATCGGGAGATCCGGCTGGAGCAGGGCGTGGTGGCCGCCAAGCGCCACATCCACATGACGCCCGCCGACGCGGAGCGCTGGGGGGTGGCGGACAAGCAGCAGGTGCGCCTGAAGTGCCTCACCGCCCGCCCGGTGACCTTTGAGGCGGTGGAGGTGCGAGTCTCCCCCCAGTTTGCCACCGCCGCCCACATCGACTACGACGAGGCCAACGCCTGCGGCTTTCAGAAGGGCGACCGAGGCATGATCCTGAAATGACCCTGGAGTGGAGGGGGCGCACGCTGTATATCACCCGCCTGGAGGTGCCCGAGATGGGCCGCCTGGCGGCCTGCGCCCCCCAGACGGCGGAAGAGGCCGAGGTGCTGGCCGCCCTGCTGGCCGGTGCCCGGGTGTGCCTGGGGCGGGAGGGGCTGGAGTACCGCTGCTACCGCCGCACCGCGCCCCACGGGATCTACCGGCGCTGCATGGCGCTGGAGCGGGAGCTGAGGGAGATGGGTATCTGTGTTGCTGGGACAAGTGGCCGGTAAGGTGTGGGCCACCAAGAAGTCGGAGGCCCTCACCGGCCAGGCCTTCCTCACCGTGGAGGTGGAGGGACGGCTTTTGGTGTGCGCCGACTGCGTGGGCGCCGGGGAGGGGGAGACCGTGCTGGTGGCCACCGGCGGCGCCGCCCGGGTGGCGGCGGGCGGGGCAATCCCCGTGGACGCCGCCATTGTGGGTATTGTGGACAACCAATGAAGGAAAGGGGACATGCAGGTGTCCGTCAATGAGATCATCGTATACCTCATGGTCATCTTTATGGCCCTGGGTGCGCTGGATCGGATTCTGGGCAACCGGTTCGGCCTGGGGGAGAAGTTTGAGGAGGGCATCCTGGCCATGGGCAGCCTGGCGCTGTCCATGGTGGGGATCATCTGCCTGGCGCCGGTGCTGGCCGACCTGCTCAGCCCGGTGGTGGTGCCCGTCTACCGCGCCCTGGGGGCCGACCCGGCCATGTTCGCCGGCACTATTCTGGCCAACGACATGGGGGGCGCTCCCCTGGCCCAGGAGCTGGCCCTCACCAAAGAGGCCGGACAGTTCGGCGGGCTCATCGTGGGGGCCATGCTGGGGCCCACCATCGTCTTTACCATCCCGGTGGGCCTGGGCATTATCAAGGCGGAGGACCGGCCCTACCTGGCCACCGGCGTGCTGGCCGGGGTGGTGACCATCCCGGTGGGCTCCTTTGTGGGCGGGCTGGCGGCGGGCTTCCCGGTGGGGATGGTGGTGCGCAACCTGATCCCCATTTTGATCATCGCCGTGCTCATCGCCCTGGGCCTGCGCTTTATCCCGGCGGGCATGGTGAAGGGCTTTCAGGTCTTCGGAAAGATTATCGTCATCATCATCACCGTGGGCCTGGCCGCCGCCATCATCCAGCGGCTTACCCCCCTCACCCTCATCCCCGGCCTCAACCCCATTGAGGAGGGGATCGCCATCGTGGGGGACATCGCCATCGTGCTGGCGGGGGCCTTCCCCCTGGTGTACGTCATCACCAGGGTGTTTAAAAAGCCCCTGATGAAGCTGGGCCGCCTGCTGGGGATGAACGACGTGGCGGCGGCGGGGATGGTGGCCACCCTGGCCAACAACATCCCCATGTTCGGCATGATGGCCGACATGGACCGGCGGGGCAAGGTGATCAACGTGGCCTTTGCCGTGTCCGCCGCCTTTGTGTTCGGGGATCACCTGGGCTTCACCGCCGGGTTTGACTCCACCATGATCGCCCCCATGATTGTGGGCAAGCTGGTGGGGGGAATTACCGCCGTGGCGGTGGCCTGGTTTTTGACCCGCAAGTATGGAGAGGAGGGCGCGCATGAATAGACAGGAGCTGGAGGAAATCGTCCGCCAGGTGCTGGAGCAGCACCTGGGCCGTGGCGGGAGCCACGGGGTGCGGGCCCTGAGCGTCCCCTCCCTCCGGGTGGGGGAGAAGCACCGTCTGGACACGGGCAACCCCGCCCACCGGGTGTACACCCGGGACCTCTTTACCTTGCAGGAGAGCCCCAGGCTGGGGGCGGGGATCATGGAGATGACCGACACCGCCTTCCCCTGGCGGCTGGACTACGACGAGATGGACTATGTGATAAGCGGCCGGCTGGACATCCTCATCGGCGGCGAGCGGGTGTCCGCCGGGCCGGGGGAGCTCATCTATATCCCCAGGGGGAGCGAGATCCAGTTCTCCGTCATCGGCCACGCCCGCTTTCTCTACTTTGTCTATCCCGCCGACTGGCAGAACCAGAAGCAGGGATAGCCCCGTCCCCGCCTCCCTCCTCTCCCCGGCGCGTTGCGCGCCCCGGGCAAGCCGTGGTACAATGGCGGAAAGAGGAAGGAGGAGGGGATGTACATGTATGAGGACGGAAGAAGCCGCCGGGTGATCTTCCTGGCCCACTGCGCCCTCAACCAAAACGCCATCTCGGACGGCACCGCCGTCGCCCCCGCCCTGCTGGAGGAGGCGCTGGAGGCAATCCGCCGGGCGGGGGACGTGGGGATCGTGCAGATGCCCTGCCCCGAGCTGCTCTGCCTGGGCCTGGATCGGGGGGACCCGCTGGGGGCGGAGCGGCCGGTGACGGAGGAGAACACCCGCATCCGGGCCGCCCTGGGTGCGGAGGGGCCCCGGCAGAGGCTGGAGGAGCTGGCGGAGCAGGTTGCCTGCCAGATCCGCCAGTACCAGGACAGCGGCTTTCAGGTGCTGGGCATTGTGGGGATGAACCGCTCCCCCAGCTGCGGGGTGGACACCACCTCGGACGGGGGGCGGGAGGTGGCCGGACAGGGCCTGTTTGTGGGGCGCATTGCCGCCCTGCTGGCCAAGGAGGGGAGAAGCGTCCCCCTGCTGGGCCTGCGGGGGGAGGAGGAGACCGCCCTGGCGGCCCTGGCGGCGCTGTGCCGGGGGGAGCGCCCCCGGCCCTGAGGCGCATACCGGCGGACGGGCCCGCATATACATTCCACATACTACCAAATACGGAGTGTGGATGGATATGCAAACAGGATGGAACGAGAATCAGGCGGTGCTGCGGGGGACGGTGGCCGCCGCGCCGGTCCCCTCCCACGAGAACCACGGGGTGCCCTACTACATATTTCCCCTGTGCGTGCTGCGGCTGTCCGGCTGGGAGGACAGGGTGAACGTCATTGCCGCCAAACCCCTGCTGGAGCAGTGCCCCCTCTCCCCCGGCATGGAGGTGGAGGTGCAGGGGCAGGTGCGCTCCTTCAACAACAAGAGCGGCCAGGGCAGCCGCCTGGTGATCACCCTCTTTGCCCAGGGCCTCCGCCCGGCCCAGGGGGAGGAGCACGAGAACAGCCTGCAGCTGGCGGGGGTGCTGTGCAAGCCCCCGGTGCTGCGGCGCACCCCCCTGGGGCGGGAGATCTGCGATCTGATGCTGGCGGTGAACCGCCGGTACGGCCGGGCGGACTACCTGCCCTGTATCGCCTGGGGGGCGCTGGCCCAGCGGTGCGGCGCACTGGGGGTGGGGGACGGCATGCGCATCGGGGGCAGGCTGCAAAGCCGCCCCTACACCAAGGTGGAGCAGGGGGTGCCCCGGGAGCGCACCGCCTATGAGATCTCGGTGATGAAAATGGAATTGGTGGAATAAAAAAAGCTGTGGGCGCCGCAGACGCGGCGCCCACAAGTTTTATTTTTGGGATTCCCGGGCGGCCCGCTGGGCCAGATAGGCGGCCCGGCCGGTCTCGTAGAGGTTGGCCCCTGTGCTGTCAATGACCACCGTGAGGGGGAGGTTTTCCACCTCCAGGCGGCGGATGGCCTCGGCGCCCAGATCCTCATAGCACACCAGCTGGGAGGACTTCACGCACTTGGCCAGCAGGGCTCCCGCCCCGCCGATGGCGCCGAAGTACACCGCCCCTGCCTTCACCATGGCGTCAATGACCTCTTGGCTGCGCTTGCCCTTGCCGATCATGCCCAGCTGGCCCAGGGCCAGCAGGGTGGGGGAGTAGGCGTCCATGCGGTAGCTGGTGGTGGGGCCCGCCGAGCCGATGGGCTGCCCCGGCCGGGCGGGAGAGGGGCCCACGAAGTAGATGACCGATCCCTCAATGGGGAAGGGCAGGGGCTTGCCCTCCGCCACCAGGGCGCACAGCCGCTTGTGGGCGGCGTCCCGGGCGGTGTAGACGGTGCCGGAGAGAAGTACGCTCTCCCCGGCGCGCAGGCTCCGGGCCTGGTCGGGTGTGAGCGGGGCGGTAATCGATCTGGCCATGTCAGATCACCTCCGTCATGTGCCGCGGGACGTGGCAGTTGATGTTCACCGCGCAGGGCAGCCCGGCAATGTGAGTGGGCAGGGTCTCGATGTGTACCGCCAGGGCGGTGGTGCGCCCGCCGAAGCCCTGGGGGCC
>CALWWS010000048.1 GCA_944385305.1 uncultured Oscillospiraceae bacterium
TACGCCGCCTTCTCCACGGCGGCGCCCTGCCGCTTCTCCATCCTGCGCCAGCTCACAAAGCCGTAGAGGTCGTTGACCAGGAACATGGCAAAGCAGAACACCATGGGGGCGCTGGCGGGGCTTTTCAGGGCGGCGGCCACCCACAGGCCGATAAGCACCAGGTCGTTGGCGGCGTAGGCCAGGGCATACCAGGGGCTGCGGTAGTAGGTGAGCATGCAGGCGGCGAAGCTGGTGGTCACCGACAGGGTGCTCACCGGCAGGCAGGCGGTACCCAGGGCCTTGAGCACAAAGTACAGCCCCCCGGTAACGGCGGCGGCGGAGAGGGCCAGAAAGGCCAGCCTGCCCGCCGTCAGCCGGGCCACCTCCACCTGCCTGGTATCCCCGTAGGGGTGGCGCAGCCAGCACACCAGGGCGAGCACCGCCATGGGCATGGTCATGCCCAGGTAGGTGATCATCTCCCCGTAGTAGCGCTGGGAGAAGGAGATCACCCCGTAGAGCAGGGAGAAGAGGATGGTCAGCCCCTGGCCCAGGGGCATCCCCTTGGCCACAAAGATCAGGGCGGTCACCCCCACCAGGCAGGCGCACAGGGTGAGCCAGTCCCCCCGGGAGAGGAGGAATGCGGCCACCGTCACCGCCGCCGAGGCCAGCCACAGCCCCAGCTCCCCCCGGGAGAGGAGAGAAAAAGGATTTTTAACGGACATCATGTGCCCCCCAGACGCCCGGCCGGAGGCGGGGCGGAATCATGCACCGCACCATCATACCCCACGCCGCGGGCCCTGTCAAGGCCGGAAACGGGGCGGGGCCTGCGGCCCCGCCCCGTCCCTGCGTCCCCTTTTACCAGCCAGTGGGCTCGAACTGCCAGGCGCGCACCGCGCCGGTGTAGCCGTCGATGTCCAGCTCGTGCTCCACGCCGTCAAAGCGGATCTTCACCTCGTAGAGCTGCACCCCGTCGTCCCGGTCCAGCTCCACCCGGAGCACCGCGGAGCTGTCCGCCCCGGGCACCTTGGCCAGGGCGAAGCTCTTGGCCTTCTCCGTGCCGATGAGGGTGCCGCCGCTCTGGGCGGCCCAGGGCGCGTCGTAGTCCATGCTCACCACCGCCCCGCCGTCGGCCTTGATCTCATACTCGTACTTGGCCCCTGCGGCGGTGTAGAACTCCACGTCGTACACCTGCACGCCGTTCTCCCGGTCCAGCTTACACTTGGTGAAGGTGACCTGGCTCTGGGCCAGCCCCGCGTGGGCCAGGGCGTTGGCCTTGGCCGTCTCGGCGGTGACGCTGCCGGTCTGGGAGCTGCCCGTCTGGGTGCTGCCCGTGTTCTGGAAGCTGTCCGCGTCGGTGACCAGGCTGCCCGAGGGGGCGGTGAGGGTGGCGGTGAGGGTGGCCTGCTCCCAGCCCACGCTCTTGCCCATCAGCTCGCCCATGGCCCGGATGGGCAGGTAGACCGACCCGTCATAGAGCAGGGGGTAGACCGTCTTGCCGTTGGCGTCGGTGAAGGTGCGCTCCACTCCGTCCACCAGCACGGTGAAGTCGGGGCGCAGCTGCACCTGGACGGAGCGGCTGGCCGCGTCGGCGTCGGGGGTGCCCGAGGCGTCGGGGGCGGTGCGTGTGCCCGAGAGGGAGACGGTGAGGGTGCTCTGGTCCCAGTTCACGTTCTTGTCCATCAGCTCGCCCATGGCCCGGATGGGCAGGTAGGTGGTGCCGCCGTAGGCGATGGGCTGCACCTCCTGGCCATTTACGTTGTAGAAGGTGCGCGCCACCCCGTCCACCTCCACGGTGATCTGGGGGGAGAGCTGTGCGGTGACCTGGCTGGGGGAGGCGGCCATGGCCCCCAGGGCCAGCGTGCCGGTGAGGGTGAGGGCGCACAGGCCCACGGCGCACCCGCGGCGGATGAGGCTGTTCTTTTTCATAGCAGCATGCTCCTTTCCATTCTCTGTGCGGCGGCCTTACCGGCGGGTGGGCTCGGCCTCCCACTCCCGGATGGCCCCCGAGTAGCCGTCAATCTCAAACTCGTACTTCATCCCGTCGTAGCGGATCTCTCCCTCGTACTGGATGCGCCCGTCGTCGTAGTCGGCCTCGAAGTCCACAATGTCCCCCGTGCCCGCCCCGGGCACCTGGGCGAGGGCCAGGGCCTTGGCCTCGTCGGCGGTGAGGCTCTGCCCGGCGGTGTTCTGAGGCACGGCGTACTCCGCGTCGTAGTCGTACTTCACCACCGTGCCGTCGGCGGCGGCGATCTCGTAGTCGTACTCGGTGTAGTCCCCGTCGAAGAACTCCACCTCGTACACCTGCCGTCCGTCCTCCCAGTCCAGCTTGCACCGGAGGAAGGTGACCTGCCCGCTCTCCAGCCCCGCGTGGGCCAGGGCGTACTCCTTGGCCTGCTGCTCGGTGATGATCCCGCCGGACTGGGCGGGGGCGCTGCTCTGGGGCGCGCTGCTCTGGGGGGCGGCGGAGCTGAAGCTGTCCGCGTCGGTCACCAGGCTGTCCGCCGGTGCGCTGGTCTGGGGGGCGGCCGCCTGTCCGGCGGCGGCGGAGGCCCCGCCGTCGTCAATGACCACCCCGGTCACCGCGTCGATGTCGTAGGTGTAGCTCTTCCCGCCGCTGGTGAAGTCCACGGCGTAGAAGTCGATGCCGTTTTTCTGATCCAGCCCGGTGGTGGTAAACTCCACCTGGCTGCCGGACAGCCCCGCCGCCTCCAGGGCGGCGGCCTTGGCGGCGTCCAGGCCGATAAACTCCGCCGTCTGGGCGGGGGCGCAGGCCGCCAGGGTGAGGGTGAGCAGGGCGGCGGCGGAGAGTAGTGCAATTCGTCTCATGGGTCATTCCCCTTTCCTTCTTGGTTCCATGGCTTAAGTCTAGCACCGGAGTATGAAATTTACATGAAATTGGGAACTCTTTTTTCCCTTCCCCGGCTCTCTCTTTCCATGGCCTAAGTCTAGCAAGCAAGTATGAAATTTACATGAAATGGGGAAAAAACTTTTTCCCCTCCGCCCGGGCAAAACAGGGGCGCGGGCCTTGGCCCGCGCCCCTGCTTTGTTCACTTCTCCTCCGGCGGGCGGACGGCCTCCAGCGCCAGGGTAAACCGGCTGCCCAGGCCGGGCACGCTCTCCAGCCTCACGTCTCCTCCGTGGAGCTGGGCGATGCGCCGCACCATGGACAGGCCCAGCCCCGCGCCCCCCGCCCCGGCCCGGGACGGGTCCACCTGGTAGAAGCGATCCCAGATCCTCTCCCGGTGCTCCGGCGGGATGCCGGGGCCCCGGTCCTGCACCCAGAGCAGCACCCGCTCCCCCTCCCGGCCGCCCCCCACCTCCACGGGGGAATCCGGGGGGCTGTATTTCAGGGCGTTGTCAATGAGATTCTGGAGCAGCCGGGCCAGCAGGGGCGGGTTTCCCCGCACCCACAGCCCCGGCCCGGCGGCACAGGCCAGCCGTCCGGGCTGGCAGGGGGTCTCGGCGCACACCGTACAGGCCAGCGCCCCCAGGTCCACCGGCTCCAGCTCCTCCTCCCCCACCCCCTGATCCAGCCTGGTCATGCTCAGAAGCTGGGTGATGAGGGCGCTCATCCGGTCGGTCTGGCGGCGGATGATGGCCATGGTCTCGGAGCGCTCCTCGGCCGTCTCGTCAAACTTCTCGGCGTACTCGCAGGCCCCGCTGATCACCGCCACGGGGGTGCGCAGCTCGTGGGAGGCGTCGGCGGTGAAGCGCTTTTCCGCCTCGAAGGCGGCCTCCAGCCGCTCCACCATCTGGTTGAAGGCGGCCCCCAGCCGTGCAAACTCCCGGTTGCCCCGGGGCACCTCCACCCGGGCGGTGAGATCCGCCCCCTCTCCGATGGCGGCGGCGGTGTCGATGATCTGATCCAGGGGCCGGAAGGCCCGCCGGGCGATCCAGAACCCGCCCAGGGCGCACAGCAGGATAAAGGCGGGCAGCACCACCGCCCCCAGGGTGAGCAGGCTGTTCACCGTCCGCCCGGCCCGGGGTGCCTCCATCACGCCCCGCAGCCACACCCCGTCCTCCCAGCCGTGGGGGTAGAAGAGATCCATGAGATAGTAGGTCTGTCCCCCCTCCTCCACGGTGCGGATCACCCCGTTTTCAAAGGGCTGTCCGGTGGTGGGGAACCCGGCGGGCACCTGCCCGGCCAGCAGGGCCTGGCTCTGGCTGTAGACGAGGGTGTACACCCCGTCCTGGTAGTAGCGCAGATCCTCACCCGCCTGGAAGCTGCCGCTGTCCATGGACACCTGCTGGAGGTTTTCCCGCAGGGTGCGCTCCAGATCGTCCAGGGCGTTTCCCCGCACCACGGCGCTGCTGGCCAGCACCGCCCCGGCCAGGGTGAGGGCGGCCATGGCGGCCATGAAGATCAGGTACCACAGGGCGATTTTAGTCTTGACCGAGATGGCTCTCCTCCTCCTCTCCCGGCTCCCGCAGGCTCCAGCCCACCCCCCGCACGGTGTGGAGCAGCCTGGGCCGCCCCTCCCCGTCGATCTTGCGCCGCAGCTTGCTGATATACACGTCCACGCTGTTGGAGGCGGGGGAGTCCTCAAAGCTCCAGATGCTCTCCTCCATCTGCCGCCGGGTGACCACCGTGCCCGGGCGGCGGATGAGCCGCTCCAGGATGGCGTACTCCTTGGGCAGCAGGGGGATCTCCCGCCCGGCCCGTGCCACCTGCCGGGTGTCCGCGTCCAGGGTGAGGTCCCCCACCTGGAAGCGGTTGCTCCGCCGCCCGGCCCCCTTGCGGGTCATGGCCCGGATGCGGGCCAGCAGCTCCTCAAAGGCGAAGGGCTTGACCAGGTAGTCGTCCGCCCCCAGATCCAGCCCCTTCACCCGGTGCTCCACGCTGTCCCGGGCGGTGAGCAGCAGCACGGGGGTGTCCATCCCCCGCTCCCGCATGTCGGAGAGGATATCGAACCCGTCCCGGCCGGGGAGCATGCCGTCCAGCAGCACCCCGTCGTACTGGGCCCCCTCCAGAAAGTCCATGGCCTCCCCGCCGTCGTAGCAGCCGTCCACGGTGTAGCCCGACTTTTTGAGCACCTTTTGGATCAGGTGGTTCATGTCCCGCTCGTCCTCCACCACCAGAATGCGCATCCGCTCTCCCTCCTCCGCCCCCGCCGGGGCGCGTTTGTGTAAAAATTATACGCCGCCCCTCCAGTTTGTGTCAATCCAAACCACCCGGCGGAAAAAAACGGGCCGGGGGGCATGATTTGGCCAAAACTGCCCACACTGTATGGAGAATCGGCCCGCCACGGGCCGGAGAGGAGGGACAGGGCTTGGAGGAGAAGGACTTTCAGCCCTACATTCCCGCCGGGCGGGTGCTGCCCGAGCTGACGGGGGTGTCGGTGGCGCTGGGGATCGTGCTGGCGGTGGTGTTCGGGGGGGCCAACGCCTACCTGGGGCTGCGGGTGGGCATGACGGTGTCGGCCTCGGTGCCCGCGGCGGTGATCTCCATGGGGGTGGTGCGCAAGCTGCTGCGCCGGGACTCCATTCTGGAGAACAACATGGTGCAGACCATCGGCTCGGCGGGCGAGTCGGTGGCGGCGGGGGCCATCTTCACCCTGCCCGCCCTGTTCATGTGGGCCCGGGAGGGCCGCGGGGAGGAGCCGGGGCTGTTCACCGTGGGGCTTATCGCCCTGTGCGGCGGGGTGCTGGGGGTGCTGCTCATGATCCCCCTGCGCCGGGCCCTCATTGTGAAGGAGCACGCCTCTCTCCCCTACCCCGAGGGCCGGGCCTGCGCCCAGGTGCTCCTGGCGGGGGAGAAGGGGGGGCGTGGCTCCGGGGCGGTGTTCGCCGGCCTGGGAGGCGCGGCGGGGTACAAGCTGCTCGCCGACGGGCTGGGCCTCTTCCCCTCCAGGCTGCTGTGGCAGATCCCCGGCTACCGGGGGGCGGGCTTCGGGCTGGAGACCCTGCCCGCCCTGGCGGGGGTGGGGTATATCTGCGGAGCCCGGGTGTCCTCCTACCTCTTCGCCGGTGGCGTGCTGGGGTGGCTGGTAATCCTCCCCCTCATGGCCCTGTTCGGGGGGGAGATGGTGCTCTTCCCCGCCGGGGTGAGCGTGAACGCCCTGCTGGCGGCGGAGGGCCCCTCGGGGCTGTGGAGCCACTTTCTGCGCTATGTGGGGGCGGGGGCGGTGGCCTGCGGGGGCGCCATCAGCCTGGTCAAGTCCCTCCCCCTCATCATCCGCACCTTCCGCGCGGCGGTGAAGGAGTACGGCCACGGGGGCGGCGGGGCCCAGCCCCGCACCGGGCGGGACCTGCCTCTGGGGGCGGTGCTGGGGGGCGCGCTGGCCGCCGTGCTGGTGCTCTGGCTCGCCCCCGCCGTCCCTCTGGGCCTGCCGGCGGTGCTGCTGGCGGCGGTGCTGGGCTTCTTCTTCGCCGCCGTGTCCGCCCGGATGGTGGGTCTTATCGGATCGTCCAACAACCCGGTCTCCGGCATGGCCATCGCCACCCTGCTCCTCTCCTCCCTGGTGCTCAAGGGGGCGGGGGTGGAGGGCATGGCGGGCATGACCGCCGCCATCGCCATCGGCGGGGTGATCTGCGTGGTGGCCTCCATCGCCGGGGACACCTCCCAGGATCTCAAGACCGGCTTCCTGGTGGGAGCCACCCCCTGGAAGCAGCAGGTGGGGGAGCTCATCGGCGCGGCGGCGGCGGCCGCGGCCATGGGGGCCATCCTCTACCTGCTCTCCGCCGCCTGGGGCTACGGCTCTCAGGAGCTGCCCGCCCCCCAGGCCACCCTGATGAAGCTGGTGGTGGAGGGGGTGATGGAGGGCAATCTCCCCTGGAACCTGGTCATCGCGGGGGTGTTTCTGGCCCTGACGGCGGAGATCCTGGGGGTGCCCGTGCTCCCCTTCGCCATCGGGCTGTATCTGCCCATCTACCTCTCCGCCCCCATCATGCTGGGGGGCGCGGCCCGCTGGGCGGTGGAGAAGAGCCGCGCCCCCTCGGCGGAGATCCGGGAGAAGCGGGTGCAGTCCGGGGTGCTGTGCGCCTCGGGCCTCATCGCCGGGGAGGGCCTGGTGGGCATCGCCCTGGCGGTGCTGGCCGTCATCCCCGCCGGGGGCGGCACGGCGGCGGACGTCCTCCGGCTGGACGGGATCTCCCTGGGGGCCCCGGGCAGCCTTGCCGCCTTCGCCCTGGTGCTGGGCGGGCTCTACCTGCTGGCCCGCCGTGGGGGAAAATCCCCCTGAATGCTTGCCAAGCCGCCGGGGTCGGACTATACTGGAGTGAAAAGGGGAGTTTTGTGTGAGGCATAAAAAGAGCCGCCGGGGGCCCAACCTGCTGGACTGCGTGCCCCGCCCCAACCCGGCCCATACCTGGAGCGCCGGGGCGGACGGGGCGGTCACCCTCCACCTCTCCCACCAGGGCCCCTTCGCCGCCGTGGCCCACAAATGGTTCCGCGCCCCGGCGGTGAGCCACCTCCACCTGGACGAGATGGGCAGCTTTTTGTGGCTGCGCATGGACGGGGGGCGCACCGTGGGGGAGCTGGCCCGTGCCCTGGAGGCGCGCTACGGCCAGGACGCCGCCCCTCTCTACCCCCGCCTGACCACCTACCTGGCCGCCCTGTGCCGGGCCCGCCTGGTGCTCATCACCCCCCCGCCGAAAGGAGAATAGCCGCCATGTCCCTGCCCTCCAACCTGGAGCCCCGCCCCGTTCTTTCCTTCTTTGAACAGATCTGCGCCATCCCCCACCCCTCGGGGCACACCGCCGCCCTGGCGGACTATTGCGCCGCCTTCGCCGCCGCCCGGGGCCTGCCCTGCCGCCGGGACGGGGCGGGCAACCTGCTCATCACCAAGCCCGCCGCCCCGGGGTACGAGGCCGCCCCGCCGGTGATCCTCCAGGGCCACCTGGACATGGTGTGCCAGCGCCAGCCGGGCTGTCCCCTGGACCCGGAGCGTGAGGGACTGGACCTGGCCGTGGAGGGGGACTGGGTGTACGCCAGGGGCACCACCCTGGGGGCGGACGACGGGGTGGCCGTGGCCATGGCCCTGGCGGTGCTGGACGACCCCGCCCTCCCCCACCCCGCCCTGGAGGTGCTGCTCACCGCCGACGAGGAGGTGGGCATGCTGGGCGCCATGGCCCTGGACGGCTCATGGCTGGCCGGGCGGCAGCTCATCAACCTGGACTCGGAGGTGGAGGGGGAGTTCACCGTCAGCTGCGCCGGTGGGTGCACGGCGGTGTGCCGCCTGCCTCTCACCCGCTCCCCCTTCCCCGGGGAGGTGCTGGAGGTGTCTGTCTCGGGCCTTGCGGGGGGCCACTCGGGCACGGAGATCCACCGGGGCCGGGCCAACGCCTGCCGCGCCCTGGCCCGGGTGCTCTCCGCCGTGAACGCCGCCGCCCCCATGCGCCTCATTTCCCTGGAGGGGGGCAGGCGGGACAACGCCATTCCCGCCGCCGCCTCCGCCCGGCTGGTGACGGGGGACGCCGCCGCCGCCCTGGCCGCCGCGGAGGAGCGGGGGGCGGAGCTGGCGGAGGAGTTCCGGGCGACAGATCCCGGCCTCACGGTGTCCGCCGCCCCCTGCTTCCCCGGTGAGGTCAACCCCATGACCAGGGCGGACAGCGAGAAGGCCCTCACCCTGCTCACCTGCCTGCCCGGCGGGGTGCAGGCCATGAGCGCCCACATCCCCGGCCTGGTGGAGGCCTCCTTGAACCTGGGGGTGGTGGAGACGGGGCCGGACGCCCTCACCGCCCGGCTGTGCCTGCGCAGCGCGGTGGACAGCCGCAAGACCGCCATGGCCGAGGAGATTGCCGCCCTCACCCGTGCCCTGGGGGGCGGGGTGGAGATCCAGGGGGACTACCCCGGCTGGGCCTACCGGGAGCACTCCCCCCTCCGGGCCCGGATGGAGGAGGTCTACCGGGAGCAGTACGGGGAGAAGCCTGTCATCCAGGCCATCCACGCGGGTCTGGAGTGCGGCATTCTGGCGGGCAAGCTGCCCGGTCTGGACTGCGTGTCGGTGGGCCCCAACCTGCCCGACATCCACACCCCCCGGGAGCGGATGAGCCTGTCCTCGGTGGGGCGGGTGTGGCGCTTTTTGCTGGAGGTGCTCCGCCGCAGCCGCTGACCTGCCCCATATATGCAAAGCGCCGCCCCGGCCGATTCGGCCGGGGCGGCTTTTTGCGCGCTGTTATGTTTACTGGTCCAGGCCCCGCAGCAGGTTGACCATCTCGATGGCCCCCTGGGCGCAGTCGGCCCCCTTGTTGCCCGCCTTGGTGCCGGCGCGCTCGATGGCCTGCTCGATGGTGTCGGTGGTGAGCACCCCGAAGAGCACGGGCACCCCGCTGTTCAGGGAGGCGGCGGCCACCCCCTTGGACACCTCGGCGCACACGTAGTCGTAGTGGCTGGTGGAGCCCCGGATCACCGCCCCCAGGGCGATGACCGCGTCGTACTTCCCGCTCTGGGCCATCTTCTGGGCCACCAGGGGGATCTCAAAGGCGCCGGGCACCCAGGCCAGGTGGATGTCCTCCTCCCGCACCCCGTGGCGCAGCAGCCCGTCCTGGCAGCCGCTCACCAGCCTGGAGACGATGAACTCGTTGAACCGTGCGGCCACAATGCCCACCCGGATATGTTCCGATACCAGCTTGCCCTCGTAAATTTTCATCACAAAGCCCTCCCCTGTTTTCTCAGTAGTTCAGAATATGTCCCATCCGCTTCTGCTTGGTCTGGAGATAGTAGAGGTCCTCCCGGGTGGGCTCCATCTGGATGGGCACCCGCTGGACAATCTCCAGGCCGAAGTCGGCGAGCTGATACACCTTGTCCGGGTTGTTGGTGAGCAGGCGCATGGTGCGCACCCCCAGATCCCAGAGGATCTGGGCCCCGATGTAGTACTCCCGCAGATCCCCGGCAAAGCCCAGGGCCAGGTTGGCCTCCAGGGTGTCCATGCCCTGATCCTGGAGCTCATAGGCCTTGAGCTTGTTGAGCAGGCCGATGCCCCGGCCCTCCTGGCGCATGTAGAGCAGCACCCCCCGCCCCTCGGCCTCAATCTGGGCCAGGGCGGCGTGGAGCTGATCCCCGCAGTCGCAGCGCAGGGAGCCGAAGCAGTCCCCGGTGAGGCACCCGGAGTGCACCCGGCACAGGAGATTCTGCCCGTCGCCAATCTCCCCCTTCACCAGGGCCACGTGGTGCTCCCCGTTGAGCCTGTTGCGGTAGCCGTAGGCGGTGAAGCTGCCGTACCGGGTGGGCAGGCCGGTGACCGCCACCCGCTCCACCAGCTTCTCATGGCGCTTGCGGTACTCCTGGAGGTCCCGGATGGTCACAAAGGCCAGCCCCCACTCCCGGGCCATCTTCTGCAGCTGGCTGGCGCGCATCATGGTGCCGTCCTCGGCCATCACCTCGCAGCACAGCCCGCAGGGCTTGAGCCCAGCCAGGCGCATGAGATCCACCGTGGCCTCGGTGTGGCCGCTGCGCTCCAGCACCCCGTTCTCCTTGGCCAGCAGGGGGAACATGTGCCCCGGGCGGCGGAAGTCCTCGGGCCGCGCCCCCTCCTCCACGCACTTGAGGGCGGTGACCGAGCGCTCGGCGGCGGAGATGCCGGTGGTGGTGGACACGTGGTCGATGGACACGGTGAAGGCGGTCTCGTGGTTGTCCGTGTTGCTGCTCACCATCTGGGGGAACTGCAGGCGGGTGACCAGCTCCCGGTCCATGGGCATGCAGATAAGGCCCTTGCCGTGCACGGCCATGAAGTTGATGTTCTCCGTGGTGGCAAACTGAGCCGCGCAGATCAGATCCCCCTCGTTCTCCCGGTCGGGGTCGTCGGTGCACAAAATCATCCTGCCCCGGCGCAGCTCCTCCAGGGCCTGCTCAATGGTGCTGTACTGAAACATGGTGTGTAAAACCTCCTCTTTCCTTTTAAAAGCCGTATCGGGCCAGAAATTCTCTTGTCAGTCCGCCGCCCGCTCCCGGCGGGGCGGGGGGGCTGTCGGGGGCCAGGCCCAGCAGCTTTTCCACATACTTGCCGATGACGTCGCACTCCAGATTCACCGTCTCCCCCGGCCCCTTGCGCCCCAGCAGGGTGAGCTTTGCGGTGTGGGGGATGAGGGAGACGGAGAAGTCCTCCCCCGTGACGGCGGCCACGGTGAGGCTCACCCCGTCGATGGCCACCGAGCCCTTCTCCACAAGGTAGCGCAGCACCCCCGCCGGGGCGGCGACGGTGTACCACACGGCGTTGTCGTCCCGCCGGGTGCGGGTGATGGTACCCACCCCGTCAATGTGCCCTGAGACGATGTGCCCCCCGAAGCGCCCCCCGGCGGCCATGGCCCGCTCCAGATTCACCGGGCTGCCGGGCACCAGCGAGCCCAGGTTGGTGCGCTTTAAGGTCTCGTGCATCACGTCGGCGGTGAACCCGCCGGCGTCCACGGCGGTGGCGGTGAGGCACACTCCGTTTACCGCCACGCTGTCCCCGATGTTCAGATCGGAGAGCACCGCCGATGCCCCGATGGACAGCGCCGCCGAGGCCGCCCCCCGGCGCACAGAGCGGATACTCCCCAGCTCCTCAACAATTCCGGTGAACATGTCCCGTCACCTCTCCCTCAATCAGAATATCCTCCCCCAGCCGGGTGAGGGTGAGCTCTCCCAGCCTGGCCCCCAGATCCGGGGCGGGGGCGCCCTGTCCCTCCACCGGGGACTTGGCCCCCGCCCCTCCCAGCAGCTTGGGGGCGATGTAGGCCTGCACCCGGTTGACAAGGCCCCCCTCCAGCATGGCCCAGTTCAGGGTGCCGCCCCCCTCCAGCAGCAGGCTGTCTATCTTCTCCTCCCCCAGCCGGTCCAGCAGGGCGGGCAGATCCACCCGCCCGTCCCCGCCGGGCAGCTCCCACACCCGGCAGCCCGCCCTCTCCAGGGCGGCCTTCTTCTCCCCGTCCGCCAACCCGGCGGCCACCACGGTGGGCGCCTCCCCGGCGGTTCTGACAATCCGGCTGTCCAGGGGGATGGCCAGGGCGGAGTCGGCGATGACCCGCAGGGGGTTTTTCCCCCCCTCCAGGCGGCAGGTGAGCAGGGGGTCGTCGGCCAGCACGGTGCCGATCCCCGCCAGAATGGCGGAGAGCCGGTGGCGATCGGCGTGTACGTTCTCCCGGGCCGCCGCCCCGGTGATCCATTTGGAGGCCCCGGTGTAGGCGGCGATCTTCCCGTCCAGGGTCATGGCGTACTTCATCACCACGTAGGGCCGCCCGGTGGAGATAAAGTGGAAGAAGGCCCGGTTGCGCCTCCGGCACGCCTCCTCCAGCACCCCGGCGGTCACCTCCACCCCGGCGGCGCGGAGGATGTCCAGCCCCTTCCCCGCCACCAGGGGGTTGGGGTCGGAGCAGCCCACCACCACCCGGGCGATGCCCGCCTGGAGGATGGCGTCGGTGCAGGGGGGCTGGCGGCCCTGGTGGCAGCAGGGCTCCAGGGTGACGTACATGGTGGCCCCCGCCGGATGGGCGGCGCAGCTCTTCAGGGCCTCCCGCTCGGCGTGGAGATCCCCGCATTTCCGGTGCCACCCCTGTCCGATGATCACCCCGGCCTTCACGATGACCGCCCCCACCATGGGGTTGGGGGAGGTCCACCCCTCTCCCCGCCCGGCCAGCTCCAGGGCCAGGGCCATATAGTCCCCATCCGTCATAGCTTTCTCCCTCCCGGCAGGCAAAAACGCCCTGAACCAGCGGTCCAGGGCGTTTTGAGGGTGCGGGCGCGGAGCGGGCGGCGGGGGACAAAAAAGCTCTGGAAAGCCAATGCTTCCAGAGCGATCCTCCATGCCCGCGGCGGGGGGCTGCTGTCCAGTCCCCCCTGTACGTGGCACCGAATCTTCTTCCATCCCGACTGTACGGTCGGCTTCGGAATTGCACCGAATCATGCCTTGCGGCTCGTGGGCTATACCACCGGTGGGGACTTGCACCCCGCCCTGAAGATCCTGATTCAATTTTTTCCTAGTATACTCCCCTCCCTCCCCCCTGTCAAGCCCCCCGCCCCCCTGTCACCGATTTTTAACGCTTTCCCTGTCGAAGTGTGGTATAATAGCCGAAAATCAGCTATTATACCATGTTCCCCGGCGCAATTCGCTCCCGCCTGGCGGCGGAACCGCGAATGATGCCATATACCACAAAGCCTTTGACTTTGTGGTATACCGGGTCGAAAAGGAGGCTGTTGTGCCGTGAAGCTCACACCGCTGTGTCTGGCCCTCTGCCTGGGGGCAAGCGCCCTGCTGTCCGCCTGCGCCGCGCCGGGCGGGCAGGATACCGCCGCCCACGCCGCGGGGGCGGCGGTAACGCCGGTCTACTCCCCGGCGTCCACCCCCGCACCCACCCCAACCCCCACCCCGGAGCCGGAGCCGTCCATCACCCAGGCCCAGCTGGACGGGGCGGTGGCCGCCGCCGGGGCGGCCCACGGGGCCATGGGCGTACAGGCGGCGGTGATTGAGGACGGGTGTGTCAGTCTGGAGTCCGCCTGGGGCTGGGCGGTGAGGGACAGCGTGGCCATGACGCCCGAGCACAAGCTGCGCTGCGCCTCCCTCACCAAGGTGGCGGTGGGGCTGAGCGCCGCCCTGCTCCTGGACGGCGGGGTGGTGGATCCCCAGGCGGACATCGCCCTCTGCTGGGGCAGCCCGGTAGTCAACCCCAGCTACCCGGATACGCCGGTGACGGTGGACAGCCTGCTCACCCACACCTCCTCCCTGTCCGACGCCGCCAGCCTCTCCGCCCTGAAGGGGACGGCGGCCCGATCCCGCCTTGCGGGGAGCGGCTTCCGGGCGGTGCGTCCCGGGGACGCGGAGGGCTGGTCGTACAACAACTACGGCTTTGCCGTGCTGGGCATGACCCTGGAGCTGGCCGCCGGCCAGGTGCTGGAC
>CALWWS010000049.1 GCA_944385305.1 uncultured Oscillospiraceae bacterium
ACGTGACCGAGCAGCACAAGGTGGAGGAGCAGCGCCGGGAATTCGTGGCCAATGTCTCCCACGAGCTGCGCACCCCCCTGACCAATATCCGCTCCTATGCCGAGACCCTGGCGGAAGGGGCGGGGGAGATCCCCCTGGAGATGGAGCGCAGCTTCCTCAACGTCATTTTGAACGAGAGCGACCGCATGACCCATATCGTCCAGGACCTGCTCACCCTGTCCCGGTTCGACTCGGGCCACAGTGAGCTCAAGCTCACCCGCTTCCCCTTCGGCAAGACGCTCCAGGACCTGTACGACGCGGTGCTGCTGGAGGCCCGCCGCCACGGCCATGAGATCGTGCTCACCGCGCCGGACGACCTGCCGGACATCCTGGCAGACCGGGAGCGGGTGCTCCAGGTCATGATGAACGTGGTGTCCAACGCCATCAAGTACACCCCCGACGGCGGGCGCATCGCCATCTCCGCCGGCTGCACGGGGGACCGGGTGTGGATGGAGGTGGCCGACAACGGCATCGGCATTCCGGCGGAGGACCGGGGCCGGGTGTTCGAGCGGTTTTACCGGGTGGCCAAGGCCCGCTCGCGCCAGTCGGGGGGCACCGGCCTGGGCCTCTCCATCGCCAAGGAGATCGTAGACCGGCATGAGGGCTCCATTTCCCTGGTGGACCGGCCGGGGCCGGGCACCACCGTGCGCCTGGAGTGGAAGGTGGAGGGACCGGGCCATGGCGCGTAATGAGAAGAACCGGCGCGCCGTGGAGTGGGGGAAAAACCTGCTCATTGTCCTGCTCTCCCTGTCCGCCCTGTATCTGCTGTGGTGCACCCAGCTGCAGTCCAGCCTCCCGGGCCAGGCCGGCGGCGGGCTGTCCGGGCTCCTGGAGCTGTTCCGGCCCCAGCAGAGCGAGCAGGTATCCCAGCAGGCCGTGCCCGGGGCCGTGCGCCCGGTGCGCCTGGCGGTGTACTTCGACGGGCAGCGCTACGGGGTGCAGTACAACACGGCCGCGGCGGATGCCGCCTTCGGGGAACTGTCCACCCTGCTCTCCGAGGCGCTGGGCAGCGCAGAGGCACCGGTGCAGATCGGGGAGCAGGCCTGGCGGGAGGCCCTGTGCCGGGATGGCGTCTACTTTGATTTCCTCACCCCCCTGCCCCTGGCCACCCTGTCGGCCTGGCTGGAAGGCGGGGCGGGAAACCCGGAGCTGGCCGGGACGGCGCGGCGCATGTGCCTGGCGGGAAACGAGACGGGAGGCGTTTCCCTGTTCTATCATAATGAGGATGACGGGTTGTATTATGCCTGTGAGACGACCCTCTCCCAGCAGCTGCACCTGGACAGCGCTGTGTCGGAATGGCCGCCCAACGGGGCCCTGTTCGCCTTTGAGGTGGAAGGGATGGAGATCCTGGCCCCCTACACCATGCTCTCCACCACCCCTCAGCCTGGCACCTACACGGCATCAAACCCCCTGGCGACCGACCCGGCGCGGCTGGAGACACTGCTCTCCGCCCTCTCCTTTCATCCCCAGAGCGGCACCCTGGACCCGGTGAGCGGAGGGCAGGCCATTGAGGGCAGCGACACGCTGCGCCTGGACGCGGACGGGACGGTGACCTTCCACAGCATCGGCAGCGACGACGCCCGCTTCCTGATCCCGGGGGGGAGCGAGGGGGAGATCCTCAGCTATGTGCGCCTGCTGGCCGAGTCCACGGCGGGGGCCTGGTGCGGGGCAGCGCGGCTGTATTTGGATGAGTATGTCCAGACAGAGGACGGCTGGGTGATCACCTTCCAGTACACGCTGGAGGGCGCGGCCGTATCTCTGTCAGAGGGGCAGGACGCCGCCCGCTTCCTGGTGCAGGACGGGGCGGTGACGGACTTTACCCTCTGCCTGCGCACCTACACCGCCACGGGGCAGACCAGCCCCGTCATGCCGGAGCATCTGGCTGCCGCCGCCATGGGCGCGCTGGAGGCCGACGGCATGGAGCTGGAGCTGTGCTACCACGACAGCGGCGGGGAGCTGGTGAGCGCCGGCTGGGTGGCCGGATGAGCAAACAGGAAGGGAGGCACCGGCATTGGCGTGGTCCAAGGTAAAAAATATCATCATCCTCATCCTGCTGCTGGCGAACCTCTTTTTGCTGCTGATGATCTTCACCCAGGCGCGCAGCTCCGCCCAGTACCAGGACCAGGCCATGACCGACGTGCTGGAGGTGCTGGAGCGCAACGGCATCCACCTGGATCAGGAAGGGATCCCGGAGTCCTTCTGCACGCCCATGGTGCTCCAGCGCGACCAGGAGGGGGAGCCCGCCCTGGCGGTGGCCCTGCTGGGGCCGGTGGAGGCACAGGACCTGGGCAGCGGCCGCCATCTGTACCGCAGCGACCTGGGCACGGCGGAATTCCGCAGCAACGGCAACTTCAACTTCGAGTTCGAGGCCGGGGCCCTGACGGTGGAGGCGGGGTCCAATGAGCAGGCCCACGCCCTGGCCTGTATGGAGCAGCTGGGCTTTGAGGGGGAGGTGCTCTCCCTGGAGGAGGACGGCGCCTCCCGCACGGTGGTGCTGCGCCAGGTGTGGGAGCGCATCCCCGTATTTTCCTGCACCGTGCGGCTGACCTACCAGGACGGCCAGCTACGCTCCATCGTGGGCGAGCGGCTCATGGGCGCCCCCGCGGAGGACCCCGAGGGCGGGACGGCAATCTCGGTGCCCACAGCGCTGCTGCGGTTCCTGTCGGGGATCCACAGCATGGGGGATGTGTGCAGTGAGATCACGTCCATCCAGTCGGGCTATCTCCTGTCAGTGTCGGACACCGTCCGGCTGACCCCCGCGTGGTATATCTCCACCGATACGGACTCCTATTATCTGGACGGCCTCACCGGCGCCCTCACCAAGGAGGGGTAGGGGGGCCCTTCCAAAAAGAAATGGGTTCGGGAAGGTTCCGGTCTGAGAACGGGTTTTTTGCAGACCATTTCTTTTTTGCGAAAAAGAAATGGTCTGCACCCCAAAGAAAAAA
>CALWWS010000050.1 GCA_944385305.1 uncultured Oscillospiraceae bacterium
ACGGCCGGCGGGAGACCCTCACCGCCCACGCCGCCCTGTGCGGGGCGGGGGCGGAGCTGCTGGGGGAGATCTTCCGGGCGGACACCACAGACCGGGCGGTGGAGCTGCTGGACGGCGCGGGCCTGCGCCGGGCGGTGATGGACAGCCTGGCCGCCGCCCTGGAGGAGAACCTGCGCCGCCGGGCGGGGGAGGGGATGGAGATTGCCGCCCTCTTCTTCTCCAGGACATACGGACTTCTGGGACAGACGGAGGGGGCGCGGGAGATACTGCGCCTCTTCCGGGAGATAGAAAAAGGGGGAGAACAGCCGTGAAGCTGTGGGAGAAGGGTACCATCGGGACGCTGACGCTGGACAACCGGGTGGTGCGCTCGGCCACCAACGAGCACCTCACCGGCCGGGACGGGCGGATAACGGCGGCCTACCTGGAGGTATACGAGACTCTGGCCCGCTCCGGGGTGGGGCTGATCCTCACCGGCCACATGACGGTGGACGGAAAGGGCCGGGCGGACGAGACCCAGATCTGCCTGGACGCACCCGGGGCGGAGGAGGATCTGGCCCGGCTGGCCCGGGTCATCCATCAGGCGGGTGGCAAGGCGGCGGTACAGATCTCCCACGGGGGCCTGAAGGCTCCCGCCGCCGTCAACGGCAGGCCGGGGCGGGGCCCCAGCGCAGTGGACGGCGGGGAGGAGATGTCCCCGGCGGAGATCGCCGCCCTGCCCAAACAATTTGCCCGGGGGGCCCGGCTGGCGCAGGCGGCGGGCTTTGACGGGGCGCAGCTCCACCTGGCCCACGGCTACCTGCTCAGCGAGTTCCTCGACCCCTACTACAACCGGCGCACCGACTCCTATGGCGGCAGCGCCGAAAACCGGCGGCGGATTGTGGAAGAAGTGGTGGCGGCGGTGCGGGCCGCCTGCGGCCCCGCCTTCCCCCTGCTGGTGAAGATCAACGCCACCGACGTGGAGGACACCCCCGGCTTTCTGGAGGACCAGATCGCCCTGTGCCGCCGACTGGAGGCGCTGGGGGTGGACGCTGTCGAGGTGAGCCGCCACGGCTTCAACACTCTGCGCAGGCAGGGCCCCTACTTTTTGCCCCAGACCCTGGCCATCCGCCGGGCGGTGTCCATCCCCGTGCTGGCGGTGGGCGGGCTGCGTGCCCCGGAGGAGATGGAGTCGGTGCTGGGGCAGGGAGCGGACTTCATTTCCCTCTCCCGGCCCTTCATCGCCCAGCCGGAGCTGATGAACGATCTGCGCCGGGGGGAGAAGAGCAAATGCGTCAGCTGCAACAGCTGCTATAAAATCTACCGCACCCAGTTCAAGCGCTGCGCCCTGCACCGGGGGGAGGTACCCCAGCTGCGGGCGCTGTTCGGGGAGGATACGCCGTGATTCATTTTGTAGGCGCGGGGCCGGGAGCCCCCGATCTCATCACCCTGCGGGGCAGGCGGCTGCTGGACGGGGCGGATGTGATTATCTACGCCGGAAGCCTGGTCAATCCCGCCCTGCTGGAGGGAAGAAAACCAAGCTGCCGGGTGTACGACAGCGCGGGCATGACCCTGGAGCAGGTGCTCGCCGTGATGGAACAGGCGGAGCGGGCGGGACAGGACACTGTGCGCCTGCACACCGGGGACGTGTCCATCTACTCCGCCATGCGGGAGCAGATGGACGCCCTGGACCGCCTGGGCATCTCCTACGACGTGACCCCCGGGGTGTCCGCCCTGTCCGGGGCGGCGGCTGCCCTGGCGGCGGAGTACACCCTGCCCCAGGTGTCCCAGACGGTGATCATCACCCGGGCGGCGGGGCGTACCCCGGTGCCTGAGGCGGAGTCTCTGGAGGCGCTGGCCCGCCACGGGAGCACCATGGTGCTCTTTTTGTCCGCCGGACTGCTGGAGAAGGCCCAGGGGGAGCTGATTGCCGGGGGCTATCCCCCGGACACCCCGGCGGCCATCGTGTACAAGGCCACCTGGCCGGAGGAGCGGGTGTACCGCTGCACGGTGGGCACCCTGGCCCGGACCGCCCGGGACAACGGGGTGAGCAAGACCGCCCTGGTGACGGTGGGGCGGTTTCTGGAGGGAGACTATGAGCGCTCCAAGCTGTACGACCCCGCCTTCTCCCACGGCTGCCGGGAGGCAGAACGGTGACCGGGGCGGTGGTGGCCTTCACCCGCCGGGGGGCGGCGCTGGGCCGGAGGATTGCGGAAACCCTCTTTGACCCGGTGGCCACGGTACATGTGCCCCCCCGGCTGGGGGGGGAGACCGGCCTGCCGGGCTACGAGAGCCTGGAGGCGTGGACGGCCTGGGCCTGGGAGAACGCCCGGGCCCTGGTGTTTGTGGGGGCGGCGGGTATCGCCGTGCGGGCGGCGGCCCCCCACCTGGCGGACAAGTGGCATGACCCCTGCGTGGTGAGCGTGGACGAGGCCGGGCGCTTCGCCGTCCCCCTGGCGGGGGGACATGTGGGGGGCGCCAACCGGCTGGCGGAGCAAATTGCCGCCCTCACCGGCGGGCAGGCGGTGATCTCCACCGCCACCGACGTAAACGGAATATTTGCCGTGGATGTTTGGGCGGCGGAGGAGGGGCTCGGGATCACCGACCGGGCGCTGGCCAAGACCATCTCCGCCGCCCTGCTGGAGGGGCGGGCGGTGGGGTTTGTGAGCGACTGGGGCCACCCCTGCCCGGCGGGCCTTGCGCCCGGAGACGGGGGGGAGCTGGGCATCTGGGTCACCTGCCGCACCGGCCCGGGGCCCTTCAGGCGCACCCTGCGCCTGGCCCCCCGCTGCCTCACCCTGGGCATCGGCGGCCGCCGGGGGGTCAGCGAGGAGCAGATACAGATTGCGGTGGACGAGGCCCTGGAGGGCCTGGAGCCGGACAGCGTGTACCAGACGGCCACCCTGGACCGCAAGGGGGACGAGGCGGGGCTGCTGGCCTTCTGCCGCAGGCGGGGCCTGCCCCTGCGCACCTTCTCCCCAGCGGAGCTGGCGGAGGCGGAGGGGGAGTTTTCCTCCTCACTTTTTGTGAAACAGGTCACCGGGGTGGACAATGTGTGCGAGCGGGCGGCGGTGCTGGCCGGCGGGCCGCTGCTGGTGCCCAGACAGGCCAAGGACGGGGTCACCGTGGCGGTGGCCGGGAGGATACGAGGGTGAATTTGACAGTAGTGGGCCTGGGGCCCGGGGGCGGCGAGGATCTGACCCTGCGGGCGGTGCGGGCTTTGGAGGAATGTGATCTCCTTGTGGGCTACGGCCCCTATCTGGCCCTGCTGGGGGAGGAGTTTGCCCACAAGGAGAAGCTGGCCACCGGCATGCGCCGGGAGGTGGAGCGCTGCCGGGCGGCGGTGGAGGCCGCCATGGATGGGAAGCGGGTGGCCGTGGTGTGCTCCGGCGACCCGGGGGTGTACGGCATGGCCGGGCTGCTCTATGAGGTGGCCCGGGAGTACGGCGGGGCAGAGATTACCGTGATCCCCGGGGTGACCGCCGCCTGCTCGGGGGCCGCTCTGCTGGGGGCCCCCCTGGGGGCGGACTTCGCGGTGATCTCCCTGTCCGACCTGCTCACCCCCTGGGGGGAGATTGAAAAGCGGCTGGAGGCGGCGGCGGGGGCGGGCCTTGTGATCTGCCTCTACAACCCCGCCAGCCGGGGCAGGCCGGATCACCTGCGCCTGGCCTGTGAGGTGCTGCTGCGCCGTCTGCCGGGGGAGACGGTGTGCGGTATGGCCAAGAACATCGGCCGCCCCGGGGAGAGCTGCCGCCTGCTCACCCTGGAGGAGCTGAAGCAGGCGCAGGCGGACATGACCACCACCGTGTTCGTAGGCAGCCCCCGCACCCTGCGCCTGGGGGAGAAGATGGTCACCCCCCGGGGCTACCGGAGGGAGGGGTAGGCCGTGGAGGTACTGCTCTTCGGGGGCACCAGCGAGGGGAAAGCGCTGGCCCGGTGGCTGCTGGAGCGGCATATTCCCGCCCTGGTGTGCGTGGCGACGCAGTACGGCGGGGAACTGCTGCCCCCCGGCGTTCAGGCCCATGTGGGGCGGCTGGACGAGGGGGAGATGGAGCTTCTGATGAGAAGCCGGCCCTTCACCCATGTGGTGGACGCCACCCACCCCTATGCCGCCCGGGTCACCGCCGCCGTACATGCCGCGGCGGAGGGGGCGGGCCTGCCCCTGCTGCGCCTGGTGCGGGACGGGGATGTGGAGGGGGACTGGCTGCGGGCGGCGGACATGGAGCAGGCCGCCCGGATGGCCGGGGCGATCCCGGGCAATATCCTGCTCACTACAGGGAGCAAGGATCTCCACCACTTCGCCCGGCCCGGCCTGGTGGAGCGGTGCATTCCCCGGGTGCTGCCCAGCCCCCCGTCCCTGGCCCGGTGCCTGGAGCTGGGCTTTGACCCGGCCCGGATCGTGTGTATGCAGGGCCCCTTCTCTGCAGAGCTCAACCGGGCCATGCTGGAGCAGTACAACGCAAAGCTGCTGGTGACCAAGGCCTCCGGCGGGGCGGGGGGCTTCTGGGAGAAGGTGGAGGCCGCCCGTCAGACCGGGTGCGCCCTGCTGGTGGTGGATCGCCCCCTCCGGGAGGAGGGGCTGACCCTGGAGGAAGTACAGGAGTATCTGGAGAGGGAGGCGGAGCGTCCATGAAGCCTGAGGTCTATCTCATCGCCGCCGGGCCGGGGAGCCGGGAGGCCATGACCCTGGAGGCCCGGCAGGCCGCCGCGGCCTGCCCGGTGCTCCTGGGCGCGCCCCGGCTGCTGGAGGCGTGGCGGGAGGAGGGGAAACAATGCCTCCCCCTCATCGCCGCCGGGGACATCGCCGCCCAAATTGCGCAGATACGGGAGGGCCCGGTGGGGGTGCTCCTGTCGGGGGACGCCGGCTTTTTCAGCGGCGCGGCCCCCCTGCGCCCTCTGCTGGAGGGGTACCGGGTGCGCACCTTTCCCGGGGTGTCCAGCCTGTCCTACCTCTGCGCCCGGCTGGGGCAGAGCTGGCAGGATGTGAGGATTGTCAGCGCCCACGGCCGCAGCCACAACGCAGCCGGGGAGATCCAGTGCCATGAGCGCACCTTTGTGCTCACCGGCGGCCAGACCCGGGCGGAGGATATCTGCAAGGAGCTTGCCGCCCGGGGGCTGGGCCGGGTGGAGATTTGGGTGGGGGAGCGGCTGTCCTACCCGGAGGAGCGCATTGTCTCCGGCACGGCGGAGGAGCTGGCGGGGGAGCGCTTTGACAGCCTGGCGGTGCTGCTGGCCCGCAATCCCCGCCCCGTGGCCCGGCCCTACGCCGCCCCCGCCCTGGAGGACGGGGACTTTGCCCGGGGCGAGGTGCCCATGACCAAGGGGGAGATCCGCGCCCTGGTTCTCTCCAGGCTGCGCCTGGAGGCGGACAGCGTGGTGTGGGACGTGGGGGCGGGCACCGGCTCGGTGTCGGTGGAGTGCGCCCTGGCCTGCCCCGCCGGACGGGTATTCGCCGTGGAGCGGGATCCCAGGGCCCTGGAGCTGATTGGCGAAAACGCTGCCCGCCACGGAGCGACCAACCTCACCGCCGTGGCGGGAGCGGCCCCGGCGGCCCTGGCCGCTCTGCCCGCCCCCGACCGGGTGTTCCTGGGGGGCACCGGCGGGAGCATGGAGGAGATTCTGGGGGCGGTATTCGCCAAGAATCCCGCCGCCCGGGTGGTGTGCACCGCCCTTACCCTGGAGACGGTGGCCCAGGCCGCCCGCCTCTTCGCCCCCCTGGCGGGGGCCGACATGGTGCAGATCTCCGTCACCCGCACCCGCCGGGCCGGGCCCTACCACCTGATGGACGGCCAGAACCCGGTGTGGATCTTCTCCGGGGAGGGGCGCTCATGAGCGCCCCCCGGCTGCTGCTGTGCGCCCCCGCCAGCGGAGGCGGAAAGACCACGGTGACCTGCGCACTGCTCCAGGCCCTGGTGAACCGGGGGGTGAAGCCCGCCGCCTTCAAGTGCGGCCCGGACTACATCGACCCCCTGTTTCACAGCGAGATCATCGGGGCCAGAAGCCGTAGCCTGGATCTGTTTTTCCTGAATGAGGAGACGGCACGGTATCTGCTGGAGCGGGGCGGCAGGGAGGCGGGGCTGGCCCTCATCGAGGGGGCCATGGGCTACTACGACGGCGTTGCCATGAGCAGCCAGGCCAGCGCCTACCACCTGGCCAGGGCCACCCAGACCCCGGCGGTGCTGGTGGCCGACGGCAGGGGCAGCGCCCTCACCGCCGCGGCGGTGATACAGGGGCTTAAAAATTTCCGGGCGGACAGCGGGATTCGGGGCGTGATCTTCAACCGGGTGTCCCCCATGCTCTATCCCCGGCTCAAAGCGTGCGTAGAGGAGGAGACCGGGCTTAGGGTGTACGGCTATCTGCCCAACCTGCCAGGCTGCACGCTGAAGAGCCGCCACCTGGGGCTGGTTACCGCCGGCGAGGTGGCGGATTTGAAGGAGAAGCTCCAGGCCCTGGCGGCCCAGGCGGAGCAGACCATCGACCTGGACGGCCTGCTGGCCCTGGCCGCCACTGCGCCCGACCTGAACGCCGCGCCCCCGCCCCTGCCGGAGCCGGTGGAGGGGGCGCCGGTCATCGCCGTGGCCAGGGATCGGGCCTTCTGCTTCTACTACGCCGACGGCCTGGAGCTGCTGGAGGCCATGGGGGCCAGGCTGGCGGAGTTCTCTCCCCTGGCGGACAAAGCCCTGCCCCGGGGTACCTGCGGGCTCTACCTGGGGGGCGGCTACCCGGAGGAGTTCGCCCGGGAGCTGGCCGCCAACCACAGCCTGCTGGGGGAGATCCGCCAAAAAATCCTCCGCGGCCTGCCCACGGTGGCTGAGTGCGGCGGCTTTCTCTACCTCCACCGCTGCCTGTCCGGGGCAGACGGGCAGTACGACTGGCGTATGGCGGGAGTTTTTTCCGGCCGGGCGGCCAACACGGGGAAATTGAGCCGGTTTGGCTATGTCACCCTGACGGCGAAGAAGGACGGGCTGCTGTGCCACGCGGGGGAGAGCTTTCCCGCCCATGAGTTCCACTACTGGGATAGCACCGGGCCGGGGGAGGACTTCCGCGCCCAGAAGCCCCAGAGCGGACGGGGCTGGGACTGCGGCTGGCATACCCCCACCCTGTACGCCGGTTTTCCCCACTTCCACTTCTGGGCCAGGCCGGAGCTGGCCCGCAACTTCGCGGCGGCGGCCCGCCGCTATCAGCAGGAGGCATTGCTATGACGCTGGCAGAGGTAATCCGCTCCATCTCCCCCGCCGACCAGACCGCGGCAGCGGCGGCCAAGGCCCGCTGGGACGCTGTGGCCAAGCCCCTGGGCAGTCTGGGCCTGCTGGAGCAGGCCCTGATCCGAATCGCGGGAGCCACGGGCAGCCCGGAGATCGCCCTCACCCCCCGGGCGGTGGCGGTGATGTGCGCCGACAA
>CALWWS010000051.1 GCA_944385305.1 uncultured Oscillospiraceae bacterium
TGTACGAAGACAAGACTCTGGTATGTAAGGAATGTGGCCAGGAGTTCGTGTTCACCGCCGGTGAGCAGGAGTTCTACGCCGAGCGCGGCTTCCAGAACGAGCCCCAGCGCTGCAAGGCCTGCCGTGATGCCCGCAAGGCTGCTTCCCGCGGCCCCCGCGAGTACTTCACTGCTACCTGCGCTGCCTGCGGCGGCGAGGCCAAGGTTCCCTTTGAGCCCAAGTCCGATCGCCCTGTGTACTGCAGCGACTGCTTCGCCAAGATGCGTGAGCAGCAGGGCTAATTGCCTGCAAGCGAAAAGGACGCCCTTTAGGGCGTCCTTTTTCTTGTTCTCCTATTGAAAAAAGCAGAAAAGTGGGATATACTACTGCCATCCTAGAAATTTGGAGGTCAATCTCAAATGGCTCAGATTACCAAAGACACCATCATTGGCGATATTCTGGATATTGCGCCCGAGACCGCGCCCATCTTCCTGTCCATCGGCATGCACTGCCTGGGCTGCCCCTCTTCCCGCGGGGAGACCGTGGAGCAGGCCTGCATGGTGCACGGTGTGAATGTTGACGATCTGCTGGCCAAGATCAACGCCAGCGTGGGCGCCGCGGAGTAAACGAACGCAGAAGGAGAGGGCGGCAGAACTGCCGCCCTCTCTTTTTTTCCGGTTAGGAGGTGTATGCTGTGAGACTTCTGGAGCTTTCGCCCCGGCTGCGGGCGGTGGCCGGACTGGTGCCCCCGGGGGCGCGGCTGGCCGATGTGGGCACCGACCACGCCTATCTGCCCGTCTGCCTGATACAACGGGGCGTGATCCCCGGGGCAATTGCCTCCGATCTGCGCCCCGGCCCTCTGGAGCGGGCCAGAGCCACCCTGGAGCGGTACGGGATAACGCAGGGGCAGATCCAGCTGCGCCTGTGCGACGGCCTGGCCGGTATCCGGCCGGAGGAGGCGGACGCCGTGACCATAGCGGGTATGGGCGGGGAGACCATTGCCGCCATTCTGGCCGCCGCCCCCTGGACGAGGCAGGGGAGCCGAAGCCTGATCCTCCAGCCCATGAGCGCCCAGGAGGATCTCCGCCGCTGGCTGGGGGAGAACGGATATATCATTGAGCGGGAGGTGCTCAGCCGGGAGGGGGAGACCCTCTACCTGGCCCTTTTGGCCCGGCCCGGCTCCATGCCGTCCATGACCCCCGCCCAGCTCTGGGCGGGGCGGCAGGAGAGGGGGCAGGAGGAGCCTTTGCGGCTTGCCTACCTGGAGCATCTGCTGGGCCGCGCCCGCCGGGCCGCGGAGGGTCTGGGCCGATCCAGCCGCCCCGGGGACGCCGCCAGGCTGGAAGAGATGCGGCCGGTGATGGACGGCCTGACGGAGATGATGGAGGAGTGGAAGGCATGGCAACGGTAAGAGAGATCTATCAGTACCTGGACGCCCTGGCGCCCTTTTCTCTGCAGATGGACTTTGACAACGCGGGCTTTCTGGTGGGGCGGGGCGACCGGGATGTAAAGAAGATTCTGGTGGCCCTGGACATCACCCAGGAGGTGGCCGCCGAGGCCGCGCAGGAGGGAGCCCAGCTCATCGTGGCTCACCACCCGGTGATTTTCCATCCGGCCCGCAGCCTGACCGACGGCGACCCCACCGGGCGGATTCTCCTCACCCTGGCTGAGCAGGGGATCGCCGCCATCTGCGCCCACACCAACCTGGACGCGGTGGCCGGCGGGGTGAACGACGCTTTGGCGGAGCGTCTGGAGCTGACCCAGGTGGAACAGCTCCAGCAGGACGGGGTGGACGAGTCCGGGCGTCCCTACGGCATCGGCCGGGTGGGGAACACCACCGGCGTGCCCAAGTATGCCCCCGCCTTTGCCACCTTTGTGAAGGAGGCCCTGGGGGCCAACGGGGTGCGCTATGTGGACGCCCGACGCCCGGTGCGCCGGGTGGCGGTGGGCGGCGGCGCCTGCGGGGACATGCTGGGCCGCGCCCTTGCTCTGGGGTGTGACACCTTCGTCACCTCGGATGTGAAGTATAACGGCTTTCTGGACGCAAAGGCCCTGGGCATCAACCTGATTGACGCGGGCCACTACCCCACGGAGAACGTGGTGATCCCCGTGCTGGAGCGCTGGCTGGCCTCCGGTTTTCCGAAGGTGGAGATTGTGGTGTCAAAATGTCATAAAGAGGTGTTTTCTTACACCTAAAGGGGTTGCCAAGCGGGGCGGTAAGTGATAAACTAGATGAGCTAACTTTCTAGAAGGGAACGATAGTATGTCAGGACACTCCAAATGGCACAATATTCAGAAGACGAAGGGCGCGGCGGACGCCAAGCGTTCTCAGATATTCACCAAGATCGCCCGTGAGATGATTGTGGCGGTCAAGACGGGCGGCAGCGGCGACCCCAACAACAACTCCCGCCTGGCCACCGTCATTGCCAAGGCCAAGGCGGCCAACATGCCCAACGACAACATCAAGCGCACCATTGACAAGGCCCTGGGCTCGGGCAACACCGACAGCTATGAGAACGTGGTCTACGAGGGCTACGGCCCCAACGGCGTGGCTGTGATTGTGGACGCCCTCACCGACAACCGCAACCGCACCGCCCCCGAGGTGCGCCACCTGCTGGACAAGTATGGCAAGGGCCTGGGCGCCACCGGCTGTGTGTCCTGGTCCTTCGACCGCAAGGGCGTAATTGTCATCGAGCAGGAGGATCTGGACGAGGATACGGTGATGATGGACGCCCTGGACGCGGGCGCCTCCGATATGGAGGCCGACGGGGACTGCTTTGAGGTCTACACCGATCCCGACGTCTTTGGCGAGGTTCTGGCCAAGCTGGAGGAGAAGGGCTATACATTTGTCAACGC
>CALWWS010000052.1 GCA_944385305.1 uncultured Oscillospiraceae bacterium
CAGGGTGTTCTCCCCGGTGCCCGGCCAGCCGGGATAGCCGCTGGCCCGCCGGACAAAGCCCCCCGGGCGGCCGCCGCCGCATGGCGGGCGCACAGGACATCCTCCTCCTCCTGCCGGGCGCAGCGGACAAAGGCGCACACCTGCACCTGCCCGTCCTCCACCGTCACCCGGCCCACATTAGCCGAGGCCCCCACCACTCCGGGGAAGGCGGGGTGCATGGCGTACACCCCGTCCCAGAGCAGGTTGATAAGTCCCAGCGTCCCCTCCGCCAGGGCGGGGGCCCACACCGCCCCGGCCGGGGGCGCGGGGGAAAGGGACACCTTCAGGCCGGGGTCGGTGGCGGCATACTGCTCCCGGAGCCGGGCCTCAAACCCCTCCAGGGCGGCCCGCAGCCCGGCCTCTCCCTCCGGCGGGCACACCAGCTCCGCCCGGGCCCAGGTGGGAATTACGTTGTGCCCCGTCCCACCCTCCAGCCCGGCCAGCTGGGCGTTTACAGCGTCAGACAGGTTGCTCAAAAAGTGGGCCAGCAGCTTCACCGGATTGGCCCGGCCCCGGTGGATGTCATCCCCCGAGTGGCCCCCGGCACAGCCGGACAGCTCCAGCTGCCACGTCCCGCCCGGGGCGGGGGAACAGGTCTCCAGTGGCCTGGTATAGGTCTCCCGCCGGCCGCTGGCGGAGCCCACAATGGCCCGGCCCAGGTGGAAGCCGTCGGTATTGATCAGGTACGCCGCCCCCGCCAGCCAGGCGGGGTCCACCTGCTTGGCCCCCGCCAGGCCCACCTCCTCCGCCACGGTGAACAGCAGGCGCAGGGGGCCGTGGCTCACATCCCGCCCCAGCAGCCACAGCACCGCCGCGTTGCCCAGGCAGTTGTCCGCCCCCAGGGAGGAGCGGCCATCGGTGCGCAGAAAGCCGTCCCGCTCCTCCACCGCCACCACGTGCTCCATGGGGTCCAGTCCGCTGCCCGGAGGAAAGGCGCACACCATGTCCAGATGGCCCTGGAGGATCAGGGTGGGGGCTCCTTCCCGCCCGGGGGAGGGGCTTACCAGGCACAGCAGATTGCCCGTCCCGTCCCGCCGGACCTCCAGCCCCCGTTCTTCCAGCCGCCGCTGGAGAAAATCTCCCAGCCGTCCCTCCCCGTGGGAGGGGTGGGGGAAGCGGCTGAGCACACAGAATTGCTCCACAATTCCCCGGGTAATGGCCTCCCGACCCCCCAGCCGCTCCAGTAAGGTGGGCATACGTTCACATCCTTTGCCTGTGGTATGGGGCATCTTTCCCGCTCAGGCGGGAAAGGCCCGCTTTTTCCATGGGACGATTATATCACGGCGGGGAGGGGCCGCGCAATTTCTCCCGCTATAAAAATGCCTCCCAGGCCCCCAGCACCATGAGCATACCCCCCGACAGGGCCAGGGCGCAGCGGCCCAGCAGCCGCCCCACAAGCCCCTGTCCCAGCCGCCGGCCCAGGGCCAGGGCGGCCAGGGTGGCCAGGAAATTGGCCGCCGCCGCCCAGCCGGGGCTGATCCCTGTCACCCCGGCGGCCATGCCCACCCCCGCGTTGTTCACCGCCAGGGCGGCGGCCAGGGAGACGCAGCCCTCCAGGCTTCCCGCCCGCCCGGCGTCCGCCCCCTCACCGGCGGACCCCGACGGGTCGCGCAGGTAGTCCAGCACAAACCAAAAGCCGATGCCGATCAGCACCATACCCCCCAGTACCGCCGACAGGGCGGGGGGCAGCACCCCCGCCGCCGCCTCTCCCAGGGCCAGGGAAAACCAGGTGATCCCGGTGGTGACGGCGGCCAGCACCAGGCTGTGGCCCCGGGAGAGGACAATCCCCCGGGCCCCATAGCCCATGGCCAGAATCACCGTGTCCAGGTTGCAGGACGCGGCAAACATCCCCACCGCTAAAACCGTGCTCCAGATACCCATAAAACTCCTCCTGTTCCGCCCATTCTATGCGCCGGGACAGGAGGGGGGTTCTCCCCTGGCCTTTTCGCTGGGGGTGTGGTATAATACTACAATACGTATATTTCCATCTGTGAGGAGGCCCTGCCATGAACACCAAGGAGGACTTTATCGCCATCTACCGGGAGAACATCCGCCGAGAGGGGGCGGACGCCCTGCTGGACTACCTGGAGAACAAGAGCGACTTTTTCACCGCCCCCGCCTCTGCCCGCTTCCACGGGGCGTACGCCGGGGGGCTGTGTGACCACAGCGTCAACGTCTATCGCTGCCTGCGGGCCTACCTGGACCGCCAGCGGGTGCAGGAGCTCTACGGGCTGGAGTACTCCCAGGAATCGGTGGCCATTGCCGCCCTGCTCCACGACCTGTGCAAGGTGGGCTGCTACAAGGCCGGCTCCCGCAACGTGAAGGGCCCTGACGGGAAGTGGCAGTCGGTGCCCACCTTTTACTACGAGGACAGCCTGCCCTACGGCCACGGGGAGAAGTCGGTGTACATCATCTCCGGCTTTCTCCGCCTCACCCGGGAGGAGGCCATGGCCATCCGCTGGCATATGGGCTTTTCCGGGGAGGAGGACAAGCGCACGGTGGGTCAGGCCCTGGAGCAGTACCCCCTGGCCTTTGCCCTGTCGGTGGCCGACATGGAGGCCACCTACTTCCTGGAGCGGGAGGAGGCCTGACCTCATTGGCAAGACGCACCAACGACCTGGGGCGCGACCGGGTAGGTCCGCTCCTGCTGCGGCTGGCCCTGCCCGCCATTGCCGCCCAGCTCATCAACGCCCTGTATAACATTGTGGACCGGATGTACATCGGCCACATCCCGGTGGTGGGAGACGCCGCCCTCACCGGCCTGGGGGTATGCTTCCCCATACTCATGTTTATCTCCGCCCTCTCCTGCCTGGTGGGGGTGGGGGGCGGCTCCCGGGCGGCCATCCACATGGGGGCGGGCAACCGGGAGCTGGCCAATGAGATCCTGGGCAACTGCGTGGCGCTGCTGCTGATTATCTCCGCGGCGGTGACGGTGCTCTTTCAGCTCTGGAAGGAGCCCATGCTCTTTCTCTTCGGGGCCAGCGAGAACACCATCGGCTTTGCCGTGGATTACCTGGGTATCTACCTGTGGGGCACCGTGTGCGTCCAGATCGCCCTGGGGCTGAACAACTTTATTACCACCCAGGGCTTCGCCACCGTGTCCATGGCCACTGTGATTCTGGGGGCGGTCATTAACATCGTGCTGGACCCTGTCTTTATCTTCGCCCTGGATATGGGGGTACGGGGGGCCGCCCTGGCCACCGTGCTGGCCCAGGCGGTGTCGGCAATCTGGGTGCTCCTCTTTCTGCTGGGCAGGCGCACCAAGCTGAAAATCCAGCTGCGCTATCTGCGCCTGCGGCCCAAAGTGCTCCTGCCCGTAATGGCCATCGGGGTATCCCCCTTTATCATGCAGTCCACCGAGAGTCTGGTGAACATCGCCCTCAACGCCTCTTTGAAGTACTACGGCGGGGATCTCTATGTGGGGGCCATCACCATCTGCAGCAGCATTATGCAGGTATTCTACATGCCCCTGCAGGGGCTGGCCCAGGGGGCCCAGCCCATCATCGGCTTTAACTTCGGCGCGGGCAGCCTGGACCGGGTACGCCAGACCTTCCGGCTGCTGCTGCGCTGCGCCCTGTGCCTGTCCTGCGCCATGTGGGCCATGCTGGAGCTCTTCCCCGGGGTCTTTGTGGCTCTGTTCAACAACAAGCCGGAGCTGGTGTCGGTGGCGGTGCCCGCCCTGCGCATCTATATGGGCTGTCTGTTCATGCTGGGCATCCAGAACGCCTGCCAGCAGACCTTTGTGGCCCTGGGGCAGGCCAAGGTCTCTCTGTTTCTCGCCCTGCTGCGCAAGGTGATCCTGCTCATCCCCCTGATCTTCCTGCTGCCCCTGATCCTGCCCAACCAAGTAACCGCCGTCTACCTGGCCGAGCCGGTGGCCGACTTCCTGGCCGCCACCTGCACGGGGCTGGTATTTTCTCAGCGCTTTCCCCGGATTCTGAAAAAGCGGCGCAGTGAGCTGGCGCAAAACGGCTAGCTCCTCCGCCCGCAAGAACCGGCGCGGCTCCCTTTGGGGAAGCCGCGCCGGTTTACCATTTATCAGCGGGGGCCGTCCGCCCCGTATACCCCCCGGTATCTCCACAGGAAAAACAGGGAAAGTCCCAGACACAGGGCCTCGGCGGCGGGCACCGCCAGCCACACCCCCGCCACCCCCATCAGGCGGGGCAGGAGGAGCAGCCCCGCCGTGAGAAAGCCGAAGGTGCGGGCAAAGGAGACAATGGCCGAGGTGCGCCCATCGGACAGGGCGGTGAAAAAGGCGGAGGCAAAGATATTCACCCCGGCAAAGAGGAAGGTGGGGGAGAACAGGCGGAAGCCCTCCAGCGCCAGGGCGTTTACCGCCGACCCGGCGGGGGAGAACAGCCCCACAATCCCCCCCGCCAGAGCCAGGGCCAGGGCGAAGGTGCCAACCGACCCCGCCAGCAGAAAGACCATGCACCGGCTGAACAGACGGCGCAGCCGGCGGCGGTTCTCCGCCCCGTAGGCAAAGCTGATCAGGGGGGCCACCCCCATGGAGAAGCCCAGATACAGGGCGGTGAGGAGGAACTGTGCGTAGAGCACAATGGTGATGGCCGCCACCCCCGTCTCTCCCGCGTAGGTCATCATAATACTGTTGAAGAGGAAGGTGACCACCGCGGCGGCCAGATTGGTAACCATCTCGGAGGAGCCGTTGGCGCAGCTCTTCCCCAGCATCCGCCACCGGGGGCGGGTGGGGGCAAAGCGCAGCCCCTGCCGGCGCAGGGCGAAAAAGGCCAGGCCGCACACGGCGGGGATAAGATAGCCCGACACGGTGCCCAGGGCGGCCCCCAGAATCCCCAGCTTCATGGGGCCCATGAACACCACGTCCAGCACCCCGTTGGTCACCCCAGCCGCCACCGTCAGCCCCAGACCCAGGCCGGGCCGCCCAGCCGCCACAAAAAAGCTCTGGAACAAAAACTGGAGCATGGCGGCGGGGGCAAAGAGCAGCTGCACCCGCAGGTAGACCGTGCAGTGGGGCAGCAGGGCGGGGCTGGCCCCCAGCAGGCGGCTGAGGGCCTCCGGGGCCAGCAGCCCCAGCAGGAAAAAGACTGCCCCCGCGCTCACCCCCGCCAGGGTGAGGAAGGTGAAGTCCCGCCGGGCTCCCTCTTCGTCCCCCTCCCCCATCTTTCGGGCCACCGCCGCGCTGCCCCCCGTGGAGAGCATGATCCCCACCGCCATCACCGCGCACAGGCAGGGGAAGACGATGTTGGCCGCCGCCAGGGCGTCCTCCCCCACCAGGCGGGCGATGAAGATCCCGTCCACAATGGTGTAGAGGGAGGTGAAAATCATCATAATAACGGTGGGCAGGGCAAAGCCCAGCAGCCCGGCGGCGGAGTAATCCCGATCCAGACGGTTTTCCATCCCTCTCTCCTCCCCTTGACAGTTTTTCTGTGTATAGGGTATCATAAGGGATCGGGTAACCCGATAGTCAAGGGGGGATTTTTACGGGCCGCTACTTTACCACCGGGGAGATGGCCCGGCTGTGCGGCGTCACCAAGCACACCCTGTTTCACTACCACCAGATCGGAGTGTTCTCCCCGGCGGTGACGGGGGAGAACGGATACCGCTACTATACCCCGCCCCAGGTGGAGGTCTTCGCCGTCATCTCCACCCTGCGGGAGCTGGGCATGCCCCTGTCCCAAATCCGCGCCTATCTGGACCGCCGCAGCCCCCGGGAGCTGGTGGAGCTGCTGGACCGGGAGGAGAGGCTGCTGGGGGAGAAGATCGCCCGGCTGGAGCAGATGCGCGCTCTGATCCGGCGCAAAGGCGCCCTCACCAGGCAGGCCATGGATCAGCAGCCCGGTCAGGTGAGGGTGGAGGAGCTGGGGGCGCGCCGCTTTCTTATGACTCCCCTGGGTCCACTGGAGAGCGAGGCGGACTTTACCTCCCGCGCTGTGGAGCACACCCGCCGGTGCCAGGCGCTGGGCGTGGTCAGCCCCCACGCCATCGGCGCCCTGCTGCGCCGGGAGGCAGCGGAGGGGGGCGACCTCCTCCAGGGCTACACCCACTGCTACACCCAGGTGGAGCGGGCTCCCCGCGGGGCCCGTCTGGTTACCGCCCCCGCCGGGCGCTACCTCACCCTGTGCCACACCGGCGGCTACGCCGCGCTGGATGCCAGCTACCGCCGCATGCTGGACTGGGCGGCGGAGCACCGCGCCCGGCTGGACGACTGCTTCTGGGAGGACACCCTGCTGGATGATCTGTCGGTCAAGGGCTACGACCACTATCTCCTCAAGCTCTCCATCCGCCTGCTCTGACAGGCGGCATGGTTTTGGAAGGGACGGATATCTATGGACAACATTACCCTCATCGGCATGCCCGGCTCGGGGAAGAGCACGGTGGGCGTGCTGCTGGCCAAGGCCCTGGGCTTTCAGTTTGTGGACACCGACCTGCTTCTCCAGCAGCGCCGGGGGGTGCTGCTCCAGGATCTGCTGGACAGTCTGGGTGTGGAGGGCTTCCTGGACGCAGAGGAGGAGACGGTGCGCGCCCTGACGTGCACCAAAAGCGTCATTGCCCCCGGGGGCAGCGTGGTCTGCCGGGAGGGGGGCATGGCCCGCCTGCGGCAGCTGGGGCCGGTGGTCTACCTCCGGGTGCCCCTGGCCGAGCTGGAGCGCCGCATTGCCAATATTACCACCCGGGGGATCGCCGTGGCCCCGGGACGGACTCTGGGGG
>CALWWS010000053.1 GCA_944385305.1 uncultured Oscillospiraceae bacterium
TCAGGCCGGTGATCACATCGGCGGAGGGCCGCTGGGTGGCGATAATCAGGTGCATGCCCGCGGCGCGGCCCATCTGGGCCACCCGGCAGATGGACTCCTCCACCTCCTTGGCGGCCACCAGCATCAGATCGGCCAGCTCGTCGATGACCACCACAATCTGGGGCAGCTTGTCCATCCCCTCGGTACGGGCGGCGTGGGCGTTGTAGGAGGCCAGATCCCGCACTCCCACCTCGGAGAAGGCGCGGTAGCGCTTCATCATCTCGGTCACCGCCCACTGCAGGGCCCCGGCGGCCTTCTTGGGGTCGGTAACCACGGGGATGAGCAGGTGGGGAATGCCGTTGTAGATGCCCAGCTCCACCATCTTGGGGTCCACCATGATGAGGCGCACCTCCTCCGGGGTGGCCTTGTAGAGCAGGGAGATAATGAGGGAGTTGGTGCACACCGACTTACCCGAGCCGGTGGTGCCGGCGATGAGCAGGTGGGGCAGCTTGGCGATGTTGCCCACGATGTTGTTGCCTCCGATGTCCTTGCTCACGGCGAAGGCCACCTTGGAGGGGTTGTCCCGGAACTCCTTGGAGTCGATGACCTCGTGGATGTGCACCGGCGAAACCAGCTTGTTGGGCACCTCGATGCCCACCATGGAGATCTTGTCCGGGATGGGGGCAATGCGCACCCCTGTGGCCCCCAGGGCCAGGGCGATGTCGTCGGACAGGTTGGTCAGCTTGTTCAGCCGCACGCCCTGATCCAGCTCCACCTCATACCGGGTGACCGACGGGCCCCGGGTGACATTGGCGATGCTGGCCTCGATGCCGAAGGACTTGATGGTGTCCGCCAGCCGTGTCTGATTGGCCCGCAGCTCCCCGGCCACGTCGCTGCCCGACAGGCCGCTCCCCTCCACCAGCAGGGAGACCGGGGGGTACTGGTAGGCGGCGGGGCCCTCCTCCAGCTTCCGCTCCACCTCCTGGGCCACCTCGGCGGCGGCCCGGGCAGTCTCCTCCCGCTTTGCCTTGGGCACGGCGGGCTCCCGCTCCACCTCCGGCAGGGGGGCGGGGGGCTGTACCGGCTGCTCTTCCGGCTGAGGCACCGGCGGGAGATCCTCCTGCCCGGCGGGAACGTTCGGCTCCTCCGGGACGGGGGAAACAGGCGTCCCCTCCTCCCCCGCCAGCACCTGGTCGGGGGTGGGTACCGACGATTTGCGGTTAAAGAAGCGCTCCTTCTTGGTCACGGCGGGGACCTCCGGCTGCTTGCCCACCAGGGGGCCGTCCTCCACCGGGAAGTCGATCTGGGGCTTGGACACCCGCTTGACCGGCACGGGATCCGGCTCCGGCTCGGGCTCCGCCGGGCGGCGGCGCTCCTTATGCCGGGGCGCGGGCAGCTCCTCCTCCTCGTACTCCGCCCGGGGGGGACGGCTGCGGAAGAAGGCGATCACATCCCCCGGGGTGACCCGGAAGGCCACCATCACCAGGATCACGGTGCCCAGCACGAAGATAACCCCCGCGCCGATCTTGCTGAACACCGCCGTCAGGCCCAGGGCGGCAAGGCCGCTGGCCAGGCCGCCGCTGTGCAGTTCCCGGCCGCTGGTCCACAGGGTCTTCACCAGCTCCAGCTTCCAGGCAAACTCCCCACGGACCAGCAGCAGGTGGAGGAAGCTGCCCAGCAGCACCGGGGTAAGCAGGGCACACCACACCCGTGCGCGCACCGGACGGCCCCGGTGGAAGGCCAGAATCCAGCTGCACACCAGCAGCATGGGGGGCAGGAACCAATAGCCGTACCCCACCAGGCCCTTCACCGCTCCGCAGAAGAAGTCGATAAAGATGGCCTCCACATGGAAGTAGCCAAAGGCGGAGAAGATGGCCAGCAGCAGGCACACCACCGCCCCCACCTCCCGCCGGATGGGGCGGGAGGCGGCGCTCTTCTTCCCCTTTCCGCCGCCCCGGGAGGAGCTGCTCCGCCCTGTGGAGGCGGCCCGCTTGCCGCCGGTATTCTTCTTTTGCGCGGTTGCCATGTACAATCAAATCCTTTCCGGAAGTGGGAGGTATGTCTACTTGAGCACTGTCAGCTTCACAATGCCGGCAATCAGGCTGCCCAGGCCCACCGCCCAGCAGTAGTAGGAGAACTTGCCGAACTTGCCCTTGTCGGCCAGCAGGTTCACCAGGCGGATGGCAAAGTAGCCCACCACGGCGGCCACCGCCACACCCACCAGGTACACGGGCATCATGCTCACGTCCACACCGGCCTCGATGGCGTCCTTCAGCTCCAGCACGGTGGCCCCCACGATGGCGGGCAGGGACATGACGAAGGAGAAGCGCACGGCGAACTTGCGATCAAAGCCCCGCAGCATGCCCACCGAGATGGTGGTACCTGAGCGGGACAGGCCGGGCACGGTGGCCAGGGCCTGGCCGCAGCCCACAATCAGCGCGTCCACCACCGTGGCGCTTTTGGCCGTCTTGCGGCCCACGTGGATCCGGTCGGAGAAAAACAGGAGAAAGCCGGTGACAATCAGGGCGCAGGAGACAAAGATGCTGTTGCCAAACAGGGCGTCCACCTTGCTCTTGATGGGCAGGATGGCAAACAGAGGCAGCGTGGCCACAATGATCATCATCACCATCCTCCGGTTGGGGGGGGGCGGCGCGCTTCCCCCCCTCTTGGAGGCGAGATCCCGGATGCCCAGGAAAAACTCCCGAATCATATCCACAATATCCCGCCAGTATACCACAAAAACAGAAATCAACGTGCCGAAGTGGAGCAGCACAGTGAAGAACATCTGGGTCTCCTCCATGTTCTCCATGCCGAAAAAGGTCTGGAACAGGGCCAGGTGGCCGGAGCTGGAGATGGGCAGGAACTCCGCCACGCCCTGGAGAATCCCCATGAAGACAGACATCAAATAATTCAAGCCGTTTTCCCTCCTTGATAGTAAGCGGACATACAGCACTATATTATCACACTCGCCAGGATAATGCCATCTTTTTTCCTCAGCGGATCTGGGCAAAAAAGCGGAGGGGTCAATCCCCCTCCGCCTGTGGATTTTCCTTTTCTTCCTTTTCCCTGCGCGCATCCTCAATCATGCCGTGCAGGCACGCCAGAGCCCGGGACAGCCCGCCAATCTCATCGATGAGGCCGATCTCCACCGCCTCCTCCCCGTAGATCACGCTGCCCACATCGGCGGCCAGTTCCCCGGTCTGTAGCATCAGTTTTATAAAGTCTTCCCGCTTTACCCTACTGTTATTCACCACAAACTGGGTGATCCGCTCCTGAATCCGGGCGAAGTAGTGAAAGGTCTGGGGCACGCCGATGACCAAGCCGTTGAGCCGCACCGGGTGGATGGTCATGGCGGCGGAGGGGGCGATGAAGGAGCGCCGGGCGGACACCGCCAGGGGCACCCCGATGGAGTGCCCGCCCCCCAGCACCAGGGACACAGTGGGCTTGGACATGCCGGCAATCAGCTCGGCAATGCCCAGCCCCGCCTCCACGTCGCCCCCCACGGTATTGAGCAGCACCAGCAGCCCCTCCACCTCGTCGCTCTC
>CALWWS010000054.1 GCA_944385305.1 uncultured Oscillospiraceae bacterium
CCCTGGCCCCCATGCTCAGCCGGGAGCTGTCTCCCATGGACTTCACCCGCCCTGCCCGGCAGCTGCACAACCAGGTGCGCGGCCTCATCCCCTGGCCCGCCGCGGTGACCCAGCTGGGGGAGTGCCGCTGCAAGGTGTTTGTCACCACTGTGCTGGATGCCAAAACATCTGCCGCCCCGGGCGCCATACTGGCCGCCGGGAAGCAGGGGATTGAGGTAGCCTGCGGCGGCGGCACCGTGCTTCGCATTGATGAGCTGCAGCCCGACGGAGGCAAGCGGATGTCCGCCGGGGACTACCTGCGGGGACACCCTATTTCTCTTGATTAGATTAGGGAATTCTTGTATGTAAAGGGATAACACTTTTCGGTTTTGGGCGGGAAATAACAGAAAAGGGACTTTAATCTATGCCATTTTTCTACTACTACGACCCCTACTACTGGGTCATACTGCTCCCTGCCATTCTTATCTCTGTATATGCCCAGATCAAGGTTTCCGGCACCTTCCGACGCTACTCCGCTGTGCCCAGCCGCCGGGGAATGACCGGCGAGCAGGCCGCCCAGGCTGTGCTGCGGGCCCACGGCGTGTACAACGTGCCGGTGGAGCGGGTGGGGGGAAATCTCACCGACCACTATGATCCCCGCACCAATGTCATCCGCCTGTCTGACGGAGTATACGGCTCCACCAGCGTGGCCGCCCTGGGGGTGGCCGCCCACGAGGCGGGCCACGCCGTGCAGTACGCCCAGGGCTATGGGCCCATCCGGCTGCGCACCGCCATTATCCCGGTGTGCAACCTGGGCTCCAAGCTCTCCATCATTCTCATTATTCTGGGTCTTTTTCTCTATTCCCAGCCTCTGTTCGGCCTGGGTGTAATTCTGTTTGCCCTGGCGGTGGTGGGCCAGCTGGTCACCCTGCCGGTGGAGTTCAACGCCTCCCGCCGGGCGATACGCAGCCTGGACGAGACAGGCGTGCTGGACGGGGAGGAGCTGCGGGGCGCCAGGAAGGTGCTCAGCGCCGCCGCCCTGACCTATGTGGCCGCCCTGCTGGTGAGCGTAGCGCAGCTTCTGCGCTTTCTGCTGGCCTTCGGCGGCAGGCGGAGGGACTGAATGCCATGGCTGTAAGTGCCAGAGAAGTGGCCCTTCTGGCCCTGTGCGCCTGCCAGCGGCAGGGAGCGTGGTCGGACGGGTTTTTGAAGAAGGCGCTGGGCCGCTCCGGGCTGGACAGCCGGGACGCCGCCCTGGCCACCCGGCTGTGCTTCGGCGTGCTGCAAAACCGGATGCTGCTGGATTTCCACCTGTCGGGTCTGTGCACCGTCAGGCTGGAAAAGCTGGAGCTGGCCGTACTCACCAGCCTGCGCCTGGGGGCCTACCAGATCCTCTTTCTCGACCGGGTGCCCCACCGGGCGGCGGTGAACGAGTCGGTGGAGCTGGCCCGGCGGCACGCCCGCAATCCCCGGGCGGCGGGGCTGGTAAACGGAGTGCTGCGCAGCCTGATCCGCGCCCTGCCCGATCTGAAGCAGCCGGAGGATCTTGCTGTGCGGTACAGCCACCCGGAGTGGCTGGTGAAGGAATTTGTTGACAGGCTGGGCCCCGATGGGGCCCGCGCCCTGCTGGAGGCGGACAACGGCCAGCCCCCTACCTGCGTGCAGGTGAACACCCTAATCCGGGATGTGGCGGCCGTCCGGGCCGCTCTGGAGGAGGAGGGGGTGGCGGTGGAGCCCCACCCCTGGCTGCCCAATTGCCTTACTCTCACGCAGACCGGCAGCCTGGAGCGGCTGGAGAGCTTCCGGGCCGGGCTGTTCTACGTCCAGGACGCCGCCGCCCGGCTGGCCATACTGGCCGCCGGGGCCCAGCCCGGCATGGCGGTGCTGGACGCCTGCGCCGCACCGGGAGGCAAGTCCTTCTCCGCTGCCGTGGACATGGGGGACAGGGGGAGCATCCTCTCCTGTGACATCCACCCCCATAAGCAGCAGCTGATTCAGGCCGGCGCCCAGCGACTGGGCATCGGCAGCATCCGCACCGCAATGCTGGACGCCAAGACCAGGCAGGACGATTTGACAGGCCGTTTTGACCTGGTCATCGCCGACGTGCCCTGCTCCGGGCTGGGGATCATCCGCAAAAAGCCGGATATCCGCTACAAGCCCCCCCAGCCCCTGGAAAACCTGCCTGCGGTGCAGTCGGCCATTCTCCGCAATGTGGCCGGCTATGTGCGCCCGGGAGGCGCGCTCCTCTACGCCACCTGCACCCTGCTGCGGCGGGAGAACGAGGAGATTGTACACAGCTTTTTGGAACAGGAAAAGGACTTTACATTGGAGCCGTTTCAACTGCCCGGCCCGGTGGACGGCTCGGAGGGTATGGTGACCCTGTGGCCCCATATCCACGGCACCGACGGCTTTTTCTTTGCGCGGCTCAGGAGGCGGATATGATAGACATCAAATCCATGAACCAGGCGGAGATCACCGCGCTGCTGGCAGAGCTGGGAGAACCCGCCTTCCGGGCCAAACAGGTTTTTCGCTGGCTCCACCAGGGGGCGGACAGCTTTGAGAAGATGAGCAACCTGTCCAAGTCCCTGCGGGAGAAGCTGGCAGAACAGTGTACCCTGTGTCCCCCCGCGGTGGAGCGCAGGCAGATCTCCCGGGAGGACGGCACCGTCAAATACCTCTGGCGCCTGGGGGACGGAAACTGCATCGAGACGGTTTTGATGCGCTCCCATCATGGGAATACTGTGTGTATCTCCTCCCAGGTTGGCTGCCGGATGGGCTGCGCCTTCTGCGCCTCTACCCTGGGGGGGAAGGTGCGGGATCTCACAGCGGGGGAGATGCTGGATCAGGTGCTCTTTACCCAGCTGGACTCCGGCCTGCCGGTGAGCAACATCGTGCTCATGGGCATTGGGGAGCCGCTGGACAATTTTGACAACGTGCTGTGCTTTCTGGAGCTGGTCAACAGCCCGGAGGGGATGAACATCGGCATGCGCCATATCTCCCTGTCCACCTGCGGCCTGACTGAAAAAATTGACAAGCTGGCGGAGTAT
>CALWWS010000055.1 GCA_944385305.1 uncultured Oscillospiraceae bacterium
CCAGGATCTTCACCTGCTCCAGATCCACCTGGGTGTGCTGAGAGTAGTACTCCAGCCAGGCCAGAATGTGAGAATTGTTAAACATCTGCTGTTCCATGTATGCGCTCCCTTCTCCCTGTATGGGTCAATGTGTCTCCCCGACCGCCGGGCGGGGGGTGCAGATTTTGTCGATGAGATCAAGCAGCAGCACCGCCATCTCCCGGGCGGGCTTGCGGGGGGTGGTCATAATCCAGTCCCGCATAAGCCGGTAACAGCCGCTGGTGAGGAAAATAAAGGCGTACTCCCCCTCCTCTTCCGAGTAGCACCCCTCCAGCCGCCGCCGCAGGCGGGTTTGAATCTGGGGCAGGCGGAAGAGCCGCTCAGGGAATTCCGGGTCGGCGTTGTTGCGGATGAGCAGGCACACCAGCTGCGCGTTGCGCTCCAGAAAGGCGCAGATGGCGATAAACTGCTCCCGCTCCCCGTCCGCGTCTGGAAGAGGGGCGCTGTCCAGGGCGGTCTGAATACTGCCCAGCAGATCGCACTCCAGCTCGGCCAGAACGTCGTAGGGGCTGCCGTAGTACTTGTAGAAGGTGGAGCGGTTCACCCCCGCCTCCTGGCACAGGGCGCGCACCGACAGCTTGTAGATGCTCTCCTGCTCCAGCAGACGCACCAGGCTCTCCTTAATCAGCCGCCGGGTGAGCATCACCCGCTGGTTTTCCCGCTGCTCCATGGCACGGCCCCCTTCCGCGGATGGGTAATTAGTCAATAAAATTATATGCCCGGAGAGGCCATTTGTCAATTTTGAACTGTTTGGATGGGAAAACGACATTTTCTGTTCAGATGTTGCGTAAGGCGCAAAATGTTTGAAACTGTTGGTTGCAAAAAAGACACCTGTCCTCTATTCTTGACTGTGTAGGACTTATTGGGGAGGGAACGTGCGGTGAAGGGCGTAGAGGTGGAGCACCTGGTACGGGAGTACCACATGGGACAGACGGTGATCCGGGCGGTGGACGACATCTCTTTTTCCATCCCACAGGGAAAGTACACAATTATTCTGGGTGCCAGCGGGGCGGGCAAGTCCACAGGGCTCAACATCCTGGGAGGGATGGCTTCCCCAACCTCCGGCCGGGTGTGTGTGGGTGGACGGGAGATCTCCGCCTTCAGTAAAAAGCAGCTCACCGGCTATCGCCGGGAGAACATCGGCTTCGTCTTTCAGTTTTATAACCTGATGCCCAACCTCACCGTGTTGGAAAATGTGGAGCTTGCCAGCCAGATCTGCAAAAACCCTCTGGACGCCAGGCAGGTGCTGAAGATGGTGGGGCTGGAGGGGAGAATGGCCAACTTCCCCGCCCAGTGCTCCGGTGGGGAGCAGCAGCGGGGGGCCATCGCCCGGGCTCTGGCCAAAAACCCCGATGTGCTGCTGTGCGACGAGCCAACCGGCGCGCTGGACTACCAGACGGGCAAGGCCATCCTGGCTCTGCTCTACGATCTGTGCCGCAAAAGCGGCAAGACCGTGATTGTGGTCACCCACAACGGCGCTCTGGCCCCCAGCGCCGACATCCTCATCCGCATGAAAAACGGGAAGATTGACTCCTTCACGGAGAACGCCAATCCCGTCCCCGTACAGGATCTGGAGTGGTAGGGCCATGATCTGGTTGAATTTTCTCCGGGACCTGCGCCGTACCGCGCCCCGCCTGATTTCAGTGACCATCATTACCGCCATTGCCGTGCTGGTCTACACCGCCCTGGCGGGGATCTCCTACAACATTGACCGGATCTCGTGGGGCTACTTCGACAGCCAGAACGTGGCCGACTACTGGATTACCGGAGTGGGGCTGGATCAGGGGGACTGCCGCACCCTGCTGTCCATGCCCCAGGTGACCGGCGTGCAGCCCCGCAACGTGTACGAGGCCCAGGACAAGGACAACGAGGCGGTGAAGATACAGCTCTACGCCGTGGCCGACTACACCGTCAACACCCCCTTTCTGCTGGAGGGACAGCTGCCCGCCGACAGCAGGCAGATGCTCGTCAGCGACGAGTTTGCCCGGGAGCAGGGGATCGCCGTGGGGGACTGGTACGAGATGACCATCCCGGGCACCGACCTGCTGCTGCGCCTGCAGGTGTGCGGCCTGGTGAAGAGCCCGGAGTGCATCCACCACATCAGCGCCACCACGCCCACCCCCGACTATTCCCGCTATGGCTACGCCTACCTGGACGATGAAGTGCTCTCCGCCCTGGCGGGAGAGAATACCTACAACCAGATCTGCCTGACCGTCCAGACCGGCGCGGACGACGGGGCGCTGCGCCAGGCCATCTGGAATGCTTTGGGCAGCAAGGTGGTCAACGTGCTGGCCCTGGAGGACAACACCCAGGTCTACACCCTGGTGGAGAGCAAGGACAGCATCGCCGTGATTCTCAACGTGTTTCCCGTGCTCTTTTTCCTGTGCGCCGTGCTGATGATGGTGAGCACCATGAACCGCATTGTGGAGGGCGCGCGCACCACGGTGGGCACCTTCAAGGCCCTGGGTTACTCCGACAGGCTGATTCTGTGCTACTACCTGCTCCACGCTCTGCTGGTGGTGGCGGTGGGATTTGTACTGGGCAACTGGGTGAGTCCGCCCATTACCCGCCTGCTGGTGAGCTCCTTTGCCGCCGGGTGCGACCTGCTCCCCTATACCATCCAGCGGGACAGGGCGGCGGCGGTGCAGGCCCTGGCCATTACTGCCGCCTGCTGCTTGGGCAGCGCCTGGCTGGTGTGCCGCTCCCTGCTTCGGGAGAGCCCCGCCCAGTGCATGCGCCCCAAGCCCCCCGCCAAGGTCAGGCCCGTGCTGCTGGAGCGCATCGGCCCGGTGTGGCGGCGCCTGGGCTTCAATCAGAAGTACATCGCCCGCAATACCCTGCGCAATAAGGCGCGCATGTTCACCTGTGTCATCGGCATCGCCTTCTGCATGGGGCTGGTGCTGCTGGCCTTCGCCCTGAAGGACTCGCTGGATCACTATGGGAACTCTATGGCGGAAAATCAGTACCGCTACGACCTGGTGGTGGATCTGGACAGCGGGGTGAGCGAGGGGCAGTATACCCGCCTGCAGGCCGAGCCCCTGGTGGAGGAGGCGGAGTTTGAGATGAGCACCGCCTGCTGGCTGTACACCTCCAGCCGGCGCACCACCTCCACGCTGTGTGTGTGCCAGGATCAGGTGGATTTGAAGCAGTATGACCCCTATGCCCAGGGGATCAGCACCCTGCCCCAGGACGGGATTGTGCTGGAGGAGGCCCTGGCCGAGGAGCTGGGCGTGGAGGAGGGGGACATGGTTACTCTGCACTTTACCGGAGACTGGCGGTACTACACGGTGCGGGTAGCGGAGGTCAACCGGTGCGTGTCCGGGGTGTACATGGGGCGCGGCTGCTGGCGGGGGCTGGGGCTGGCCTTCACTCCCACCGCCGCCTATCTGAAGACGGCGGACATCGCCGCTCTGGAGGCCAGGCTGAACCGCTACGACTTTGTCAACAGCGTGCAAACCCGGCAGACGGTCACCGCCGCGGCGGTGGACCGGCTGGACAGCGCCAGCACGGTGGTGTACATCCTCATCGTCTTCGGCGGGGCGCTGGCCTGCGTGGTGATCTACAACCTGGGGATTATGAGCTTTTATGAGCAGATCCGCAGCCTGGCCACCCTGATGGTGCTGGGCTTCTACCCCAGGGAGATCAAGCGCCTGCAGCTGAGTGAGAATATCCTTTTCGCCCTGGCGGGCGTCTGCCTGGGCATCCCCATTGGGATTGTACTCAATCAGATGATGATTGACGCCATCAGCACCATGCCCCTGGAGCAGGCCACCCGGCCGGTTTCCTACCTGCTCTCCTGCGGGATAACCATGGCCTTTGCCCTGCTGGTCAACGGCCTGATTGGGCGCAAGATGGGGGAGATCGACATGCTGGGTGCGCTTAAGAGCGTGGAGTAGCAAAAAATCGCAAGCCAAAAGGAAGGGACAGCCACATGAAAAAGCGTTGGATGGCGGCGGGAGCGGCCCTCGCCCTGTGCGCCGGTCTTCTGGCCGGGTGCAGCCAGGAGGAGGCGGGGGAATGGGTGACGGTGTACCCTGACCGGGGGCCGGTGGAGAGCCTGGTAGAGGACACAGGCACCCTGGCCTACGGGGACGAGTACAGTATTCTGCCCGCCGCTGCCGGGAAGGTGACCCTGTGCGAGGTAGAGGAGGGGCAGCAGGTGGAGGCGGGTCAGGTGCTCTACACCATTGACAGCGGGGATCTGGAGGATCAGATCACCCAGGCCGCCCTCTCCTTGGACAGCGCCCGAGAGAGCCTGTCCCAGGCCCAGGCCGCCTGCGCCGATCTGACGGTGTGCAGCCAGGCGGCGGGGATGGTGAGCGCGGTGTACTGCCATGTGGGAGATTTTGTATCCCAGGGCAGCCCGGTGGCCGACGTTGTGGACAGCTTCAACCTGACTCTGACGGTGCCCTTTGCCGCCCAGGACGCCGAAGTCATGACGGCGGGCGACCTGGCGGTGATTACCTTCCCCGGGCGGGCAGGCAGCGTGACGGGCAGTGTGGAGCGGGTATACGACGTCTCCAGCGTGCTCTCCGGCGGCCGGGAGGGGGTCTATGTCCAGATCAGGCTGACCAATCCCGGTTCCCTGGAGGAGGGCACCCAGGCCACCGCCCAGGTGGGAGGCGCGGCCTGTATGGAGGCGGGGGAGATCCGCTATGCCACCAGCCAGTCCATCTACGCCACCCAGTCCGGCCAGGTGGAGACTTTGAATATGGAGGAGGGCACGGCCGTCACCGTTGGGCAGACGGTGCTCACCCTGAAAAACGACTCCCTCACCAACGCGGTGTCCAACGCCGCTTTGTCGGTGGACAGCGCCCAGGTGAATCTGCGGCAGCTCCAGGATAAGCTGGCTGACTACACTGTCACTGCCCCCGCCGACGGCGTGATTATCAGCCGCAGTGTGAAGCTGGGAGAGTACGCCTCGGTGGGCGTCCCTCTGGCCACCCTGGCGGAGGAGGACGCCCTCCAGGTCAACGCGGAGATTGACGAGATCTACATTGGCCGCATCTTTCCCGGCCAGCAGGCCCGGGTGAGCTTTACCGACGACAGCGGGGAGGAGCGGATCTATGACGCCCAGGTGCGCCGGGTGGACGATACCGGGGTGAGCAGCGGCGGGGTGACCAACTACACCGTGGAGCTCACCCTGGCGGACACCGCCGGGCTCAAAGCGGGGATGAACGTGTGGGTGAGTATTGTCACCGGCGGGCAGGACGACTGCCTGCGCCTGCCCGCCGCGGCGGTGAGCGCCCAGAACACCGTCCAGGTGCTGAGGGAGGGCAAGGCGGTGGAGGTGCCGGTGGAGACCGGCCTGACCGGCGGAGGTTACGTTCAGATCCTCTCAGGGGTTACCCAGGAGGACGAGGTGATTCTGCCGTAGCTGAAAAAGCGGCGAGCGCCCCCGGATTTTTAATCCGGGGGCGCTCAATTATGCTCACGGGGCGGCCAGCTCCTCACAGATGCGGGCATACTCCTCTGAGAAGGCGCTGCCGCGGTTCCACAGGAAAGTAAAGTCGTGCTCCACGGAAAAGCCGGCCAGGGGGATAATTGCCAGCTCTCCCCGCTCCAGCAGCTCATCCACTGCCGCCTGATAGAGAAAGGAGATGCCGCAGTCGGCCCGGAGCAGGCTGACCAGGGTGTGCATATTCTCTACCTGGGCCAGGTGGGCAAAGTCTCCCACCTCCAAATTGTGCACCGCCAGGCACCGCTCCAGGATCTCCCGGGTGCCCGAGCCCGGCTCCCGCACCAGCAGCCGCTCGCCCAGCAGGCTGTCCAGCCCGGCCGCCGGGCGGGTAAAGCGATGGCCGGCAGCGCACACCGGCAGAAAGGGCTGGGTGCGGTAGACCAGGGTATGGTACTCCTCCCGGCGGAAGTTGCCCTCCACCAGGGCAAAGTCGATCTCCCCCTGCTCCAGCAGCGCCAGCAGCTGGGCGGTGTTGCCGCAGCGCACCTGCACGTCGTCCGCCGGATGTGCCTTGAGGTAGCGTGCCAGTGGGGCGGCGATAACGTACTCTCCGATGGTCAGGGTCACGCCGAAGCGCACCTGCTGCCCCGCCGCCTCCCTACGGGCCATACGGCGCAGCATGGCCTGCTGGTCGCTGCGGGCCACCGAGGCGGTGGAGCGCAGCAGCTCTCCCGCCGGGGTGAGGTGCAGCCTGCGCCCCTGTCGGGAGAAGAGGGCCGCGCCGTAGAGCTGCTCCAGACCGTGGATGTGCTGGGATACGGCGGGCTGGGTAATGTGCAGCTCCTCCGCCGCGGCGGTAAAGCTCATGCACTGGCAGACGGTGAGAAAGGTGTCGATTCTGGGGTCCAGCATGGCGGAGCCTCCCCTCAGGATATTGCAAATGAAGCATAACAAATTCTTATGAAATTATCAAGATATATCATTTTTCTTTTTGGTAAATTGGTAGTATACTGGAAACACTTTGAGAAAAAGAGAGGAAGAGACGAGGATGAACTGGATCAAGGCAAAGGGGCCGGGGATACTCATCTGTCTGGCCATCGCGCTGCCCAGCTGGTTTCTGGGCAAGGCCTTTCCCATTATTGGCGGGGCGGTGATCGCCATTGTGGCCGGTATGCTCATCACCCTGCCCCTGGGGCGCAGGCCCGTTCTGGAGGGCGGGGTGCGCTTTGTCTCCAAGAAAGTGCTGCAGTGGGCGGTGATCCTGCTGGGCTTCGGCATGGATCTCAATGTGGTGCTTCAGACAGGAAAACAATCTTTGCCCATCATTGTGTGCACGATTGCCACCTCCCTGGTGCTCTCCTATCTGCTGCACCGGGCCATGCACATTCCCTCCAAGGTCTCCACCCTCATCGGCGTGGGCTCCTCCATCTGCGGCGGCTCAGCCATTGCCGCCACCGCCCCGGTGATTGACGCCAATGAGGAGGAGGTAGCCCAGTCCATCTCGGTGATCTTCTTCTTCAACGTGCTGGCCGCCCTCATCTTCCCCACCCTGGGAAAGCTCATCGGCTTTGACACCACCTCCGGGGAGGCCTTCGGCATCTTTGCCGGCACGGCGGTGAACGACACCTCCTCGGTGACCGCCGCCGCCTCCACCTGGGACAGCATGTGGAACCTGGGCTCCGCTACCCTGGACAAGGCGGTCACCGTCAAGCTCACCCGTACCCTGGCCATCATCCCCATTACCCTGGTGCTGGCCATGGTGCGCACCCGCCGGGCCAAGGGCGGGGAGCAGGGAGGAAAGGTGCGCCTGGTGCAGGTGTTCCCCTTCTTCATCCTCTTCTTCATCGCCGCCAGCGTCATCACCACCCTGGCGGTGGGGGCGGGAGTGCCCGCCGGAGTGTTCGCCCCCATCAAGGAGCTGAGCAAGTTCTTCATCGTGCTGGCCATGGCGGCCATCGGCCTGAATACCAACGTGGTCAAGCTGGTGAAGAGCGGCGGAAAGCCCATCCTCCTGGGCGCGGTGTGCTGGGTGGGCATTACAGTGGTCAGCCTGGTGCTCCAGTCCGCCCTGGGACTCATATAGCACAAAAGAAAGCCCGCCGCGGATTCGCGGCGGGCTTTCTGCAAAAAACGCTGCGGAAGGTCCTGCCTGGAACCTTCCGCAGCGTTTTTTATACTGAATTTACTTCACAAAGGCGTTGCAGAAGTTCATCAGGATCTGGGCTACCTCGGCGCGGCTGGCGGTGCCGGTGGGGTCAAGGAGATTGTTCCCCTTGCCGGAGAGCACTCCGTTGCCCACCGCCCACTCCATGGCGGTCTTGGCCCAGTCGGACACCGTGTCCCC
>CALWWS010000056.1 GCA_944385305.1 uncultured Oscillospiraceae bacterium
GGCGATGAGGGCCAGCATGGGGCGGTTGAGGCTGTAGGTGTCCAGCCGGATGGCCCCCGCCCCCAGCCGGCCGGCCAGGGTATGGGCGAAGGCGAACAGGGCCCGGCCCACCCCCCGGCGCTGAAAGGCGGGGTCCACCGCCATGCGGTGGATGGCCACCGCGAAGTCGGGGGTGGTCCAGGGCAGAGGGGCGTACTCGGGGGACTGGACGGTGTTGATGCAGGCCACCCCCGCCAGGGTGTCCCCCGCCAGAGCGGCGTAGAGCTCCCCCCGGGCCAGATCCCCGGCGTAGAGCGCCCGGGTGGGGTAGTCCGCCCCCCACTGGGGGTTGCCCTGGGCGTTCATATGGGCCACCGCCCGGCCCACCAGGGCCCAGACGGCCTCCAGCTCCTCAGGCCGGGCGGGGCGGATGGTCAGCCCGCTCATTCGCCCAGGGGGACGGCCCCCATGGCCTCATGGGCCTGGGGGGTGATTGCCCCGCGGAACAGGCGCACCGCGTAGCGGTGGAGATCCTCCAGCTTGGCGGGGACGCTGTCGGCGGCGAGATCCCCGGCGGCGGAGAAGTCGCTGTCCAGGATGAACTTGACCTCCTTGTCCTCCTTGTTCCCCCGCAGCAGCCCCGGCCCGGCATGCATCTTCATGCGGTAGCCCCCGGCCAGGGCGGTCTCCACGTCCAGGGCGCACTTGCTCACATCGGTCTCCACCACGTCGGGCTCCCCCAGGATGCCCAGGAAGGCGGGCTGGATGAGATCGTCCCAGAGCAGATCCTCCGCCCCCAGAACCCGGCGGGAGAAGGCGTTGACATACCGCAGGCCGATGCGCTGGAAGAAGGCGGGCTGGTAGATCTGGATAAACTGGGCCAGGGGCTGATCCAGCCGGGCGGCAAAGTCCTCCCACCGCTGGTAGCGCAGAGTGGACAGGGCGATGAAGGAGTTTGTCAGGTTGAGCTTCCACCTTCCGTCCTCCGAGACAAAGGTGTGGTTGATCACCGGCTGCTGGGCCTCCAGGGTGGGGGGGGGGCCGGGCTTGAGCTTGGGGGGAACCTGCTCCTGCCGGCGGGCGTAGCGGGGGAAGTGCTTGCGCACCGCCTCCTGAAACTCCGCCGGGTCCTTGGCGGAGATAGAGAGAATGGTGGGGAAGCGCAGCTGGCAGATCACCTCAATGAGAGGGGGCTTGGCGTATTGATAGCGCTCGTATTCAGAAAACAGCATGGGCCACAGGCTCCTTCCTTAATGCGTATAGGTTTATTGTATCCCCGGCGGGGCGGTCTGTCAAACAGCGGGCGTTGAAAAGGGGGGAGAGAGCGGGTATAATGGAGGAACAAAGCCCCGCCGTCCAACGGGGCGGGGGGCGGAAAAGGAGGAGAAGCGCGGTGCGTATCGAGTTGAATGGCTGGGACCGCCGGGCGGCGGTGGACACCCGGGGGGGAGAGCTGATCTCCTACCGGGACGAGGGGGATCTGGAGTACATCTGGCAGGGGGATCCCGCCTACTGGGAGGGACGCAATCCCCTGCTCTTCCCCGTTATTGGAGCCTGCCGGGACGGGGTGGTGGCCTTTGGCGGGCGGGAGTACCCCATACAGCGCCACGGCTTTGCCCGGGAGCGGGAGTTCACCCTGGCGGATCGGGGGGCGGACTGGGCCGAGCTGGAGCTGAGGGAGGACGCAGAGAGCCTGGCCTGCTATCCCTTTTCCTTCCGGCTGCGGGTGCGTCAGCAGCTCCACCCCGACGGCTTTTCCACGGCGGTGACGGTGCACAACCCGGGTGAGGGGCCGCTGCCCTTCTGCCTGGGGGCCCACACCGCCTTCCGCTGTCCCCTGCTGCCCGGAGAGCGCTTTGAGGACTACCGGCTGATCTTCCAGCAGGGGGAGGACTGCCCGTCCCTGGTGCCCCAGGACAGCTATCTGGATCGGGAGCGTACCATGCCCTGCCTGGAGGGGACGGATACCCTGGTGCTGGATCACAGCGTGTTCGACCGGGTGGATACCCTGGTGCTGGAGGGGCTGCGCTCCCACCGGGTGCGCCTGTGCCGCCCGGAGACCGGCAGAGGGGTGGAGGTGGATTTCTCCGGCTTCCCCATCCTGGCCCTGTGGACCGTGCCGGGGAAGCAGGCCCCCTACCTGTGCATTGAGCCCTGGCACGGCGGCCCCGCCATGGCGGGGGAGAGCCGGGAGATGACGGACAAGGCCTACTGCATCACCCTGGACCCCGGCCAGAGCCGCACCCTCTCCTACCGGGTGCGCACCCTGTAATCCTTAGCTAAGACTGCGGGAAAAGCGAAAGCTTTTCCCGCAGCCTCTTTTTGCACCCTTTTTCCCGGCGGGAATAGGATGGGATAGTCACGGAAAACGGAGGAGAGTGCCATGAGAGAGAAGCTGAGCTTTTGGGTGGCGGGGGGCGACATGCGCCAGGCCAAGCTGGCCGAGCAGCTGGCGGCGGACGGACACACGGTACATACCTTTGCCCTGGAGGAGGCCCATCCCCTGGCGGGGGTGGAGGCGGGGGGCCTGGAGGAGGGAGGCCGGGCCCGCTGCGCGGTGCTCCCTCTGCCGGCGCAGGGGCAGGGCGGGCTGCTCAACGCCCCCCTGGCCGGAGAAGAGCACCCCATGGAGGAGATTCTGGACGCCCTGCGCCCCGGCCAGATCGTGCTGGCGGGGATGGTGGGGGAGCACATTGCCGCCCTGGCCGCCGGTCGGGGCATTGTTCTGCACGACTACTTTGCCCGGGAGGAGCTGGCGGTGGCCAATGCGGTGCCCACCGCCGAGGGCGCCATCCAGATCGCCATGGAGGAGCTGCCCATCACCCTCCACGGCGCCCGGGCCCTGGTGCTGGGCTGCGGGCGGGTGGGCCGCGCCCTGGCCGGGCGGCTGGCCGCCCTGGGGGCCCGGGTGGGGGTGGCCGCCCGGAAGTGGGCAGATCTGGCCTGGGCGGAGAGCTGGGGGTTTACCCCCGTGCCCATGGAGGAACTGGAGGGGTATCTGGGAGTGTGGGATCTGGTGATCAACACTATTCCCGCCCCGGTGCTGCACCGGCGGGCCCTGGCCGCCCTGTGCCCCGACTGCCTGGTGGTGGATCTGGCCTCCAAGCCGGGGGGCGTGGACTTTGAGGCCGCCGCCCGGATGGGGGTGCGGGCCATCTGGACCCTGTCCCTTCCGGGCAAGGTGGCCCCCGTGACCGCGGGACGGAGCATCAAAAGCGCCATTTACAATATCCTTCACGAGTTGGGAGTGTGAGTATGGAACAGATAACAATTGGATTTGCCGTCTGCGGGTCCTTCTGCACCCACGCCAGGGCCGTCCGGGCCCTGGAGGAGCTGCACGCCGCCTACGGCCAGATTGTCCCCATTGTCTCCGAGACCACCGCGGCCACCGACACCCGCTTTGGGCGGGCCCACGATCTGATGCGGGAGATGGAGCGCATCTGCGGCCGGCGGGTGATTGACACCATCGCCAAGGCCGAGCCCATCGGGCCGGGCAAGCTGCTGGATGTGCTGGTCATCTGCCCCTGCACGGGCAACACCCTGGCCAAGCTGGCCGCCGGGATAACCGACACCGCCGTCACCATGGCGGCCAAGGCCCACCTGCGCAATGGCAAGCCGGTGGTGGTGGCTCTGGCCACCAACGACGCCCTGGCGGGCAGCGCGAAAAACATCGGGGCGCTGCTGGACAAGAAGAACCTCTACTTCGTCCCCTTCCGCCAGGACGACCCGGTGGGGAAGCCCACCTCCCTGGTGGCCGACTTTGACCTGGTGGCCCAGACGGTGGCCGCCGCCCTGGAGGGACGGCAGGTGCAGCCCCTGCTCCTCCCGCCGCCGGCAAAGTAAAAAAAGGGCACATCCCTGAGGATGTGCCCTTTTTGTATCTGCTTACAGCAGGATGACTCCCGCCTGCTGGCAGGCGGTGATGGTCTGCTCATCCCACACGCTGGCCTGTACCTCCCCGATGTGGGCCTTGCCCAGCAGGAGCATGCACAGCCGGGACTGGCCGATGCCCCCGCCGATGGTGAGGGGCAGCTTGCCCTCCAGCAGCATCCGGTGGAAGGGGAGCTGCCGCCGGTGGTCGCACCCGGCCAGGGTGAGCTGGCGATCCATGGCCGCCGGGTCCACCCGGATGCCCATGGAGGAGACCTCAAAGGCCTGCTCCAGCACCGGGTTCCACACCAGAATATCCCCGTTCAGGGTCCAGTCGTCGTAGTCGGGGGCCCGGCCGTCGTGGGGGGCGCCCGACTTGAGGGCGCCGCCGATACCCATGAGGAAGGTGGTGGGGTGGTCCTTCACCCACCGGTTCTCCCGCTGCTTGGGGGAGAGCTCGGGCCAGAGATCCTCCAGGTGCTGGGTGTGGACAAAGGAGATCTCGGGGCTGAGCAGGGGCAGGGCGGAGAGCTGGGGGAAGACGGAGCACAGGGTGCGCTGGGTGTGGCACATCACCTCCACAATGGTGCCCACCGTCTGGCGCAGAAAGTCCTCCGTCCGGTCCCGGGGGGCGATGACCTTCTCCCAGTCCCACTGATCTACATACACCGAGTGGAGGTTGTCCAGCTCCTCATCCCGGCGGATGGCGTTCATATCGGTGTACAGCCCCTCTCCCACCGAGAACTGGTAGCGCCACAGGGCCAGCCGCTTCCACTTGGCCAGGGAGTGGACCACCTGGGCGTCCCGCCCGGCGTCGGGGATGTCGAAGCTCACGGGGCGCTCCACCCCGTTGAGGTCGTCGTTGAGGCCGGTGGACGCCTCCACAAACAGGGGGGCGGACACCCGGCGCAGGTGCAGCGCGCCGCCCAGGCCGTCCTCAAACAGTCGCTTGAGCAGGCCGATAGCCTTCTGGGTGTCGTATAGGTTGAGACAGGGGGCATACCCCTGGGGAATGACGGTGGGCGCCATGGTTGAGACCTCCTCAGATGCAAATTGGATTTATTATACCCTATCTCACCCGCCGGGGCAAGAAAAAAGGCAAAAAAAGGAGGACGCGCCCCGCTGCGCCCTTGCGCTTTCACGGGGAACCCGCTATAATATAACCCATCTGATTGCAGCAGACGGAGGAGGAGCCCCTATGGAGAAGATAAAGATGTCCACCCCCCTGGTGGAGATGGACGGCGACGAGATGACCCGCATCATCTGGCAGCAGATTAAGGATGAGCTGCTGCTGCCCTATATCGATCTGAACACCCTCTACTTCGACCTGGGCCTGCCCCAGCGGGAGCAGACCGCCGACCAGATCACCGTGGACGCGGCCAACGCCACCCGGGAGTACGGCGTGGCGGTGAAGTGCGCCACCATCACTCCCAACCAGCAGCGGGTGGAGGAGTACAAGCTCACCGAGATGTGGAAGTCCCCCAACGGCACCATCCGGGCCATTCTGGACGGTACCGTGTTCCGCGCCCCCATTATGGTCAAGGGGATCTCCCCGGTGGTCAAGACCTGGAAGCGCCCCATCACCATCGCCCGCCACGCCTACGGGGATGTGTACCGGGCCACCGAGTACCGGGTGCCCGGCCCCGGGGTGGCCGAGCTTGTGTTCACCGGCGCCGACGGCAGGGACTTCCGCCAGACTGTCTACGAGTTTGAGTGCGCCGGCGTGCTCCAGGGGCAGTACAACAAGGACAGCTCCATCTGTTCCTTTGCCCGCTCCTGCTTCCAGTACGCCCTGGACACCAGGCAGGATCTGTGGTTCTCCACCAAGGACACCATCTCCAAGAAGTACGACCACACCTTCAAGGACATCTTCCAGGATATCTACGACAAGGAGTACCGCCAGCAGTTTGAGCAGCTGGGGCTTACCTACTTCTACACCCTTATCGACGACGCGGTGGCCCGGGTGATCCGCTCCCAGGGGGGCTTTATCTGGGCGTGCAAGAACTACGACGGCGACGTGATGAGCGATATGGTGTCCACTGCCTTCGGCTCCCTGGCCATGATGACCTCCGTACTGGTCTCCCCCGACGGGAAGTACGAGTACGAGGCCGCCCACGGCACCGTCACCCGCCACTACTACCGCTACCTGGAGGGGGAGAACCCCTCCACCAACCCCATGGCCACCCTCTTCGCCTGGACGGGGGCCCTGGCCAAGCGGGGAGAGCTGGACGGCAACGGGGAGCTGGTGGACTTTGCCCGCAAGCTGGAGCGGGCCGCCATCCAGACCATCGAGGGGGGCATTATGACCAAGGATCTGGCCGGACTGTGGGAGGGGGAGACCCCCGCCACCGCGGTGGATACCGGCGTGTTCCTCCAGTCGGTGAAGCTGCGCCTGGAGCAGCTTTTGCAGGCGTAAATCAAGAAAGAGAAAATCCGGGTGGGACGCGCTGTCCCACCCGGATTTTTATTCTTCCAGAAATGCCTCCGCCGCCCGGACGGCCTGGGCCAGGGGATCCCCTCCGGTGTCCAGCCAGACGACCCCATCGTCCCGGGCAAACCAGGACTGCTGGCGCTTGGCAAAGCGCTTGATGGCCCGGCCCAGCTCATCCTCCAGAGCCGCTCGGTCGGGGATCTTCCCGGTGAGGTACCACAGCACATAGCGGTACTCCAGCCCAAGCCCTTCCAGAAAGGCGTCGCTGGCTCCCTGGCGGCGCAGGCCCTCCACCTCCTCGATCATGCCCTGGTCAATCCGGTGGGTGAGCCGCTGCTCAATGCGCCGGTAGAGCTGGGGGCGGGGGTAGTCCATCCCCAGCAGCAGGCAGCGGTAGCGGGGGGCGCTGGGGGCGGGCTGCCAGCCGCCCTGCCAGGCCTTCTCCACCGCCCGCACCAGCCGCTGGCGGTTGTGCTGCTCGCTCTGGTTGAGGGGCTGGCCCG
>CALWWS010000057.1 GCA_944385305.1 uncultured Oscillospiraceae bacterium
TCCGGTGTAAAAGGGGTTGGCGATATCCGCCATAATCAGCCCGATGAGATTGGTCCGCTGAGAGACCAGGCTCTTGGCGATTGCGTTTGGGGTATAGTTGAGCCGCCGGGCCGCGTCCAGAATCCGGTTTCTGGTCTCTAAAGTCACATAGGCCGGGTTGTTGAACGCCCGGGAGACTGTGGCCTGGGAGACCCCGGCCAGGCGGGCCACGTCGGAAGATGTGTGTCGTTTCTGCTCAGCCAAGGAATGTCCCTCCACAACCTAAAGTGCCTTCATTATACCACGTTTCCCCAGAAAAAAACAGATTATTTGCATACATTATGTATATTTACCGAATATTTAAAAAAAGGAGCGAACAATATGGCGTTTTCCATTCAGCCCGGCGTGTGGCCTGTGATGATCACCCCCTTCGCCCCGGACAACAAGCCCGACTTCAAGGCAATCGAGGGCCTGTGCAACTGGTATGTGGAGAAGGGGTGCACCGGCATCTTTGCCATCTGCCAGTCCAGTGAGATGGCCTTCCTCAAGCCCCAGGAGAAGCTGGACATCGCCCGGGCGGTAACCCAGGCGGTGGACGGGCGCATCCAGGTGGTGGCCTCGGGCCACACCGCCGACGACAAGGCCACCCAGTTCAAAGAGATCGAGGACATGATGAAAATTCCCGGCATCGGCGCCTATGTGCTGGTGTCCAACCGCCTGGACCAGAAGAACGAGGGGGAGGCCGTCTTTGAGGCCAACGCCCAGGAGATCTTCGACCGCTTCCCCGAGGTGGACTTCGGCATCTACGAGTGCCCCATACCCTTCAAGCGCCTGGTGTCCATCGAGTTTCTCCAGAAGGCCGCCCACCAGGGCCGGATGGTGTTTCTGAAGGACACCTGCTGCGACTATGAGCTCATCCGCCGCCGCCTCAAGGCGGTGGAGGGCACCCCCCTGAAGATCTTTAACGCCAACGCCGCCTCCTGGCTGGACAGCACCCTGCACGGCGGGGCGGGCTACAACGGCGTCATGGCCAACTTCCACCCCGACCTCTACAAGTGGGTCTACGACCACCGGGAGGACCAGGCCGAGAAGGCCAAGCTGGTCAGCGACTTCCTCACCCTGGCCGCCATGATCGAGATGCGGGCCTACCCGGTGTCCGCCAAGTTCTACCACAGCCTCCAGGGCGTGCCCATGGGGCTGACCACCCGCAGCGTGGACGAGGCCAAGCTGGACAAGAACGCCCGCCAGGAGGTATACAGCCTCATGGACCTGGAGCGGGAAGTGCGCCGCGCCCTGGGCATCTGAGAGGAGGAGGGCACATGCTGAAAAAGCCGAAAATCCTGGTGGTAGGCAGCTTTGTGATGGACCTTATCGCCTCCACCACGGTGGCCCCCAAGTCGGGAGAGACCGTGATCGGCACGGAATTCCACACCGCCCCTGGGGGCAAGGGGGCCAACCAGGCGGTGCAGTGCGCCCGCCTGGGCGCCCAGGTCACCATGGTAGGCAACGTGGGGGCCGACTCCTTCGGCCAGATCATGACCGACACCGCCCGCCAGGCGGGGGTGGACGTGTCCCACGTGGGGGTGGACCCCTCCGTCTCCTCCGGGGTGGGCCACATTCTGCTGGAGGTCACCGGAGACGGGGCCCAGAACCGCATCACCGTGGTGCCCGGGGCCAACCACACCATCACCACCGACCAGATCGCCTGGCTGGCGGACGCCATCGGCGAGTACGACATGCTCATGCTCCAGTTCGAGCTGCCCATGGCTGTCACCGTGGCCGCCGCCCGGTACGCCAAGGCCGCGGGGGTGCCCGTCATGGTCAACCCCGCCCCCGCCGCCCCCATCCCCCCCGAGCTGCTCTCCTGCGCCACCTACCTCTCCCCCAACGAGCACGAGGCGGCCGCCATCTCAGGCCACCCCATCTCCGTGGAGAACGGGGTGAACACCGGGGACATTGAGGCCGTGTGGCGCAGCTTCAACGGCCTGGGGGTGGAGAACCTCATCATCACCCTGGGGGAGCACGGCTCCGCCGCCGCAGGCAGCAAAGGCGTCTTTCTCACCCCCTGCGTGAAGATGCCCCACGTGGCCGACCCCACCGCCGCGGGGGACTCCTTCGTGGCCGCCTTCTGCACCGGCCTGTGCGCCGGCCTGCCCCAGGGGGAGGCCCTGGCCTTCGCCAGCCACACCGCCGCCATCACCGTCTCCCGCATGGGGGCCATGCCCAGCCTGCCCACGGTGGCCGAGGTGCAGGCCCTGCTCCGGGAGCGGGGCTACACGGGCTTCGACCCCGCGCTGCTGGACGCGCTGAAATCATAAAAAAGGAGTGCTTGTTTATGAAACCTGAGAGCACACAGGCCCTGGAGTATTTCTTCCAGTCCGCCCGCAGGCAGTTCTGCGCCTATCTGGACACCCTGCGCCCTGAGGACTACCTCCAGGCCGTGAAGATCATCCGCCAGTCGGAGGCCAGGGGCGGCCGGCTGCACGTCACCGGCATCGGCAAGCCGGGCCATGTGGCGGGCTATATCGCCTCCCTCATCTCCTCCACCGGCACCCCCTGCTACTTCCTCCACGGCACCGAGGCGGTGCACGGCTCCTGCGGCCAGCTGGCGGCGGGGGACGTGGTGATCGCCATCTCCAACTCCGGGGAGACCGCCGAGCTCAAAGCCACCGTCCTGGCGGTGAAGAACAACGGCTGCAAGGTCATCGCCGTCACCGGCGGGGCCAACTCCTGGCTGGCCCGGGAGAGCGACGCCTGCCTGCTGGCCGGTGTGGCGGAGGAGGGCGGCCCCCTGAACCGGGCCCCCAGAAACTCCATCCTGGCGGAGATCCTCACCCTCCAGGCCCTGTCCGTCCTGCTCCAGTGCGAGAAGGGGCAGACCCCCGCCCAGTACGTGCGCTGCCATCCCGGCGGCTCCCTGGGCCAGCTGAGGGAGGAGGAGAAGTAAGATGCTCACCGGAAAATGTATTCACCCCGACCTGATGCGGGTGCTCTCCGCCTGCGGCCACGGGGACAAGGTACTTATCGCCGACGGCAACTACCCCCTGGCCTCCAAGGCGGGCCAGGCCCAGCGGGTCTACCTGGGTCTGCGGCCCGGGCTGCCCACCGTCACCGACGTGCTGGAGGCCATCCAGTCGGTGGTCAATGTGGAGGCCGCCCAGGTCATGTGCCCCGGGGACGGCTCCCAGCCGGAGATCTTTGACCAGTTCCGCTCCATGCTGGGCGGCATGGAGCTGGGCGGGCTGGGGCGGTATGAGTTCTACGACGCCTGCTGCCAGAGCGACGTGAAGCTGGCCATTTCCACCGGTGAGCAGCGCACCTTCGCCAATCTGCTCATCACCATCGGCGTGGCCTGATCAAAAAAAGCCGCCGGTCCTTTCGGACCGGCGGCTTTTGCACGCCTTGTTATCACATCATGCGCACGGTGTAGTACACCGCCATAATCAGCAGCCAGGCCACCAGCACCCCGTAGAGGAAGGCCAGGGCGCCCAGCACAAAGGCCAGGATTACCACCACCGCCACAATGATGCAGGTGAGATAGAGGAGGGCATAGTTGGCATTCTTGGGGAAGATCTGCACCCCGCGGCCCTTCACCGTCAGGCAGCCCTGCCGGCTCTGGAGCATCCGGGCAAATACGGCGGCGGCGGCCAGCACCGCCACAATGACGGCCAGCATCACGCAGGCCTTCACCAAGGTGCCGCTGTCATGGGGCAGCACCCACACCCCCAGAAGACCCAGGGCGCTAAGCACCGCCACCAGGAAGAACTCATGCTGGTAGAGGTAGTACACCAGGGCCAGCACGCCCACCGCGGGCACCGCAATATACAAAAACTTCACCCCGGGGGCGCCGAACAGCCAGGTCACCGACACGCAGACGGCCAACAGCAGGGCCACCACCGTCAGCACGGCCAGGGGCTTGCTTCCCTTCCCCTTCCGCCGCAGGGCCAGCCAGGCCAGCAGCAGCACCACAAAGCACACAGGCAGCACATAGGTGAGCACATGAAACACCGGGCGCAGCATCTTAATGGAAAAGTCAATCTCCGCCACCCGGTAATTCACATAAAAGCGGTTGATCATCAAAACAATAAATTCCACCACAACGGTGCCCACGATCCACCACAGGACCTTGTTGAGGACAATATCCTCCTGGATCTCCCGTTTGGACTGTTCTTTTTTCTTCATGAATCCATCTCCTGTTGCCGGGCATCTGTGTTCCGCTGCCGCCCTGGGCGGGATGCCTTCGGATCATCAATCTCATATATTTTAGCCGAAAGCAGGCCGCTTTGCAACACAAAATCCCTTCACTCTTTACCGCCGGGTGGGATCTGTGCTAAAATAGGACATATCATCTGAAGTATGGAATAATAGGAGTATGC
>CALWWS010000058.1 GCA_944385305.1 uncultured Oscillospiraceae bacterium
ATGGTATCCGCCTTGGCGGCCAGATCCGCCCGGAAACCGGCCAGGTACGCCGCGTCCTTCTCCGTCAGCGCACAGCCCTCCAGCTTCTCCATGAGCACATCCGCCGCCTGGCCCAGGGCCTGATCCCACTGGTACATCTCCCGGGGGCTGTCCGCCCGCTCCAGCTCCTGCCGGGCATTGTGCACATCCGCCGTGTCCGCCTCGGTCAGGTAGCGCAGGGCTACCGACTCCAGGTTGGCCGCCACGGCCCGGCGCTGCTCCAGGTCGGTGGCAATGGACTGGCCGCTGCCGTCTGCACCGGTGTAAAACAGCTCCTCCACCTCGCTGCGCGCCGCAGTCAGGGAGCGGTGGGAGCCCAGCAAAATGCTCAGGGCAATCACCACCACCATCCCCACCATGGCGCCGGTATAGGATCTCAAAAATTTCATACGCGCTCCTCGCCGGAGGGATCAGCCCCGCAGCTCCAGCAGCTTCTGCTTGAGCTCGCCCTCAATCCGGCCCAGCTCTGCCTCGGCCTCCCGGCGCTTCTGGGCTCCCTCCTGCTGAATCTTCATCACCTCATCCAGGGTGGAGATGAGCTGCTGGTTGGTCTTCTGGAGGGTCTGGATGTCCACCACGGAGCGCTCGGCCTCCCTGGCGGTCTCCACCGTGCCCATCTTCAGCATCTCTGCGTTCTTCTGGAGCAGCTCATTGGTCATGTTGGTCACCGCACCCTGGGCGGCGGTGGCCTGACGGGAGTGCTCCAGCCCCAGGGCCAGCACCATCTGGGACTTCCACAAGGGGATGGTGTTCACCAGGGAGGACTGGATCTTCTCCAGCATCAGGGTGTCGTTGTTCTGGAGCAGACGGGTCTGGGGCCCCATCTGGATAGAGATCATCCGGGTAAGCTCCAGGTCATGGAGCTTCTTCTCAAAGCGGGTACACATGTTGGCCAGGTCGTTGTAGGCCTGGGCGTCCTCCTGTGCGCCGGTCTGGGCTGCCTTTTGGCGCAGCTGCTCCAGCTCGTTTTCCCGCACCTGCCCCAGACGCTTCTTTCCCGCCAGGATATACATGGTCAGTTCTTTATAGTACTTGGTGTTGAGATCATACATCTGATCCAGCAGGGCGATGTCCTTCATGAGGGTGATCTGGTGCTTCTCCAGCACTTCCACGATCTTGTCCACATTGGCCTCCGCCTTGCTGTAAGAGGCTTTGAGCTCCTCCAGCTCGCTGCGCTTCTTCTGGAACCAGCCGAAAAGCCCCTTCTTCTCCTGCCCGTCAAAGCCCTTGAGCTCCACCACCAGGGAGGACAGGGCCTGCCCCACCTCTCCCAGATCTTTGGTGCGCACCGACTCCAGGGTACTCTGAGAAAAGCTGGCAATATTCTTCTGGGCGGCAGCCCCGTACTGGAGAACCACATTGGCGTCGGTGATGTCAATCTTCTGGGCAAAGTCATCCACAATCTTCCGCTCGGCCTCGGTGAGCTGGCTCTCGTCCAGCTGCACGGCGTTGGCCTGCCGCTGCTGCTCCGCTGCCTGCTGGTCGGGAGTAAGGGTCAGATTGGGGGCCTCCGGCGCCCTGGAAGCCGCCTGTCCGGCCGCGCCGGTATTCAAATCAGGGGTCAGGGTCAGCTCAGGCGTATAGTCCATCTCATTTGCCATATCGATACATCCTTTCTACTGCTGCTTCATCTGCATACCGGTCAGCCCCTCCTGGGCCAGCATCTGCTCCATCACGGTGATCTCGGTGGAGATATCCAGCGCCGCGTCGGCAAACAGCGCGTCCAGCTGCCGGTCATAGGCCAGCACCACCTTGTCCAGCAGCGCGTCAATCTTTCCCTTGGTTCCGTCCACCACGGCGCCCGACACCCCGGTGTCATCCATGCGGTCGTAGGCGTTGAGCAGCTTCAGGGTGGTGGGCATGTAGTAGTTCAGAAAGCGGCGGATCTGGGGCAGCTTCTCCGGATTTTCCAGCACATAGGCGAAGATCTGCCCCGTCCGCTCCTCCATGTGGTCAATCTGGGTGGAAATCTTCTCATCAGCAATGCTCTCGTTGAGGCGGCGCATCTCGGAGATGGCCCGATCCCGCTCGGCCGCCAGGGCGTCCAGCTGGGCATTGCCCGCGGACTCCGGCTCCTCCTTCAGCTCCGGCTCCTCATCGGGCACAACCAGCACCCGGTCCCGCCACAGCCTGCGTCCCAGCCAGAATGCCGCCACGGACACCACCGCCGCCAGCACAAAGTGCCACAGGGCGTACAGGGGGAAAAACAGCGCCCAGATTACCCACACCGCCGCCGCCGCGTAGAGGGGCGCCGGCGATTTCTTCACAATTCTGGCCAATTTCTCATCCCCCCGGGCAATTCTCCGTCACTTCCGTCCCCACGGACGTCAAGACTGCTTTGCGGTTATTGTACCTTTCCCCGGGGTGGGTGTCAAGAACACGTTGACTTTCACCGGGAAACTCATTATTATAGTAGAATGTACTGATGGGAAGGGAAGTCTGCGTTCAATGCTCACACTTCAGCAGTTTAAGCAGGCCCGCAGCGTGCTGGCGGGCGTGATTCTGGATACCAATCTGATTTACAGCAAGTCCTTCTCCAAGGCCACGGGAAATCAGGTCTATCTCAAGCCGGAGAACATGCAGGTCACCGGGGCCTATAAAATCCGGGGCGCCTATTACAAGATCAGCACCCTTACCGAGGAGGAGCGGGCCCGGGGGCTGGTCACCGCCTCGGCGGGCAACCACGCCCAGGGGGTGGCCTACGCCGCTCAAGCTGCCGGGGTGGAGGCTACCATTGTCATGCCCACCACCACTCCCCTGGTAAAGGTGAACAACACCAAGGACTATGGGGCCACGGTCATCCTCCAGGGAGAGACCTTTGACGACGCCGCCGAGCTGGCTGCCCAGCTCGCCCGGGAGAAGGGCCTGACCTATATCCACCCCTTCAACGACCCGGCGGTGGCCACCGGACAGGGCACTATCGCCTATGAGATCTTCTCCGACCTGCCCGATGTGGACATGATCCTGGTGCCCATCGGCGGCGGCGGCCTGGCCGCCGGGGTGTCCACCCTGGCCAAGCTGCTCAACCCCAAGGTGAAGGTCATCGGGGTGGAGCCCACCGGCGCGGCCTCCATGAAGGCCAGTGTTGAGGCGGGGCATGTCCTCACCCTGGACAGCATGGAAACCATCGCTGACGGCGTGGCGGTCAAGACCCCCGGCGATCAGATCTTCCCCTATATCCAGCAAAATATTGACGACATCCTCACCATTGACGACAATGAGCTGGTGGATGCCTTCCTGGATATGATGGAGAAGCACAAGATGATCGTGGAGAATGCCGGTCTGCTCACCGTCGCCGCCCTGACCCATCTGGACTGCAAGGGAAAAAACGTGGTAAGCGTGCTCTCCGGGGGCAATATGGACGTGATCACCATCGCCAGCCTGGTGCAGCACGGGCTCATTAACCGGGGCCGGGTGTTTACCTTCTCCGTGCAGCTGCCCGACCGGCCCGGCGAGCTGCTGCGGGTGGCCAATATTGTGGCCCACGCCAACGGCAATATCATCAAGCTGGAGCACAACCAGTTCATCAACATCAACCGCCAGAGCGGCGTGGCGCTGCGGGTCACTCTGGAGGCCTTTGGCCACACTCACAAGCGCGCCATTCTGGACGCCATGTGCGCCGCCGGTTACCAGGCCCGGGAGTGCCACACCAACGATTTCTACAACTGATCCGGTGCCGCCCGCCGCAGTGCGGCGGGCGGCTATATGATGCGGCGCGCCTGCCGGGCCCGCAGCCGCCCGGCCGGATTTTGGGGAGGCGGGGGAACCCCGGAGCGGCCGTCCCGGCGCGTCATCCGCTTGGTGTATCCTATGTGCCCCCGGTCCGTCCGGTGCAACGACCCCTCCCCCACGAACACTCAGGGTACCTGCCAGATAAAGGAGTGGTAAACCATGATCAAAATCGCGCCTTCCATTCTCTCCGCAGATTTTGCCAATTTGGAGCGGGATATTAAGCGGGTCTCCTCTGCCGATTGGGTCCATGTGGACGTGATGGACGGCATGTTTGTCCCCAACATCACCATTGGCCCTCCGGTGGTGCAGTCGGTACGCAAGTGCACCGATCTGTTTTTGGATGTACACCTGATGATTGAAAAGCCGGCCCGGTACATCGAGGCTTTTGCCAAGGCGGGGGCCGACCTTATCAGCGTCCATCTGGAGGCCGACCATCCCACCGGCATTGCCAAGGCCCTGGACATTATGGATGCCTGTGGGGTAAAAAAGGCGGTAGCCCTGCGGCCCATCACCAAGGCGGAGGCTGTGCTGCCCTATCTGGAGCAGCTGGACCTGGTGCTGGTGATGACGGTGGAGCCCGGCTTCGGCGGCCAGGCCTTTATGGAGGAGCAGCTGGAGATCGTCTCCCAGGTCCGCACACTGATTAACCGCTACAACCCCGCCTGCCGCCTGGAGGTGGACGGCGGCATTAACGTCCACACTGCCCGGCGGGTCATGGCCGCCGGGGCGGACACGCTGGTGGCCGGCTCCTCGGTATACGGCGCCGCCGATCCCAATCAGGCCGTGGCTGAGCTGCGGGGGGCCTAGATATGCAGTACTTTCCTCCCGCGCTGGAGCAGCTGGTGGAGCAGTTTGCCCGCCTGCCCGGCATCGGGCGCAAATCCGCCCAGCGTCTGGCCTTCTTTGTCCTCTCCCTGCCCGATGAGGAGGCTGCCGCCTTCGCCGGCGCCATCACCGCCGCCAAGTCCTCCATCCGCTGCTGTCCGGTATGCCAGAACTTTACCGAGGGGGAAGGCCCCTGCTCCATCTGCGCCAGCCCCAAGCGGGATCACAGCGTGATCTGCGTGGTGGCTGAGGCCAAGGACGTGGTGGCCATGGAGCGTTCCCGGGAGTATCAGGGCCTCTACCACGTGCTCCACGGAGTCATCTCCCCCATGAACCACGTAGGCCCCGATGACCTCCATGTGAAGGAACTGGTGGAGCGGGTGGCCGCCGGCCAGGTAGGCGAGGTAATCATGGCCACCAACCCGGACACCGAGGGAGAGGCCACCGCCATGTACCTCTCCCGGCTGCTAAAGCCCTTTCAGGTGAAGGTGACCCGCCTGGCCTACGGCATCCCCGTGGGCAGCCACCTGGAGTACGCCGACGACGCCACCCTCATGCGCGCCCTGGAGGGCCGCCGGGAAATGTAGAGAACATGCACAGGACGGGATGGATCCACAGCGATCCATCCCGTCCCTTTCTCTTTTCCGGCCTTAAAAATCTTTGACCAGCTCCTCCGCCCGGCCCATGGCCTGCTCCAGCAGCTGGGCCGGGTCGTTGCGCACATCGTCCATCCCCTGGGCGCACAGGCACTGGAACTGGGGGATGCCGTACAGGGCGCACAGGGCCTCCAGCTGCCGGGCTCCCATCTCCATCCACTGTGTCTCCGGCAGGGAGAAGTCCCCGCCCCGGGTGGTAATGAGCAGCAGCTTTTTTGCCCGTCCCAGACCCACCGGTGCGCCGTGCTCATTGTAGCGGAATACCACCCCGACGACTGAGATGCGCTCCAGGTAGATCTTCAAAATGGCGGGAAAGGACAGCTCCCAGAAGGGGGCGGCGATTACCACCTTATCCGCCCCGGCAAACTGCCGGGCGGTGGCAAACATAGGCTGATCCAGCCGCCCCGCCGCCAGCAGCGCCTCCTCCTCCTCCAGGTTTTCACGATAAAGAGGCTGTAATCTATCCCGCATTAAATTGCGTTCTGTAATCACATCTTCCGGATGCAGCTCCCCGTACCTGGCCAAAAAGTGCCGGGCCAGCTTCAGGGTACGGGACTGCTCCTCCCGCACACAGGCGTTGACAAAAAGAATTTCCGCCACGGTTTTCGCCTCCTTCTATTCGCCGGCCTGCTCCGGCGCCATCAGATCCTCCAGCGCGGTGAGCTCATACCAGCGCTCCACCACCTGCTCGGCCCGAAAGCCCGCCTCCCGGCACAGGGCGAAGGCCGCCTGACGGGCGGTGGACACCTCCACCCGGCAGGCGGTATATCCCTCCTCCGCCAGGCGATTCATCACGCCGTGGAGCAGCATCCGCCCCAGCCCCTTCCCCCGCTGGTGCCGGGGCAGTCCCAGGGCAGCAATCCGGGGCATGTCCGCCCCCTCCCGGAGCTGGTAGACCCCGATCGCCGCTTGATCCAGCAGGACAAAGCCGCAGCGGCCCATATCCGCCTCCTCCATCCTGTCCAGATCATCCCGGCGGTATACCGCCGCGGCGGGCACGTCGAAAAACGCCTCGTTGTACAGGGTCAGCCAGGCGCCGCAGCGCTGCCTGGTCAGGGGCTCCAGGGTCAGACGGCTCTCTTCTCCCTGCCGCCCCTCCAGGCGGCATGCCATGGACAGGGTGTCGCTGTACCAGCGCAGGCGGTAGCCCGTCCGCTCCCCCTCGTCCAGGGGGACTGCCCCATCCCGGGCGCAGACATAGACCGTGCTGGCGCCCTGGCCCAGCAGTTTGGCGGCCGCCCGGCGCAGTGTGGCATCCAGCTCCTCCGGCCCGCAGCGGCGCAGAAAAATATAACCCCGCCCCCAGGCGGGAATCTCTCTGGTGTTCAGCTCTACCACAGGGTACATAAAAGGTACTCCTCTCCATCATCTCCCGCCCATTATACCGCGGCGCCCCGGGCTTGACAAGCCCGGGGCGCCCTTTGTGCACGCAGCACCTTATCTATTTTCTATTCCTCACCCTGGAGGGCATCGTACCCCTCCTCGCCGGTGCGCACTTTAACCACATTTTCCACATCATAGACAAAGATCTTGCCGTCGCCGATGCTGCCGGTGTAGAGGGCCTTCTTGGCCGTCTGAATCACCTGGGACACAGGCACCTTGGATACCACAATGTCCACCTGCACCTTGGGCAACAGGTTCATGGTCATGGGCACGCCCCGGTAGTACTCCATCCTGCCCTTCTGGATGCCGCAGCCCAGTACCTGGGTCACTGTCATACCAGTCACGCCGATACCATTCATGGCGCTCTTGAGCTCCTCAAACTTGGCCTGGCTGCAAATAATCGTCACCTTGGACAGCTTTACATCAGAGGCGGAAATCCCGCTGGGCGCCGACACCACCTGGACGGGCACCGCCTGATCGGGGGAGACCTTGCCGGAGGCCTTCGCCTCCACAGGCTGGGGATAGGCATTGTCCTTGGCCACAGCAGTCATACTGGTAGCCTGGCTGAAGTCGGCATAGGCGGTGGGCAGGCCGTGCTCATGGATATCAAGGCCCTCCAGCTCTTCCGCGGCTGCAGCCCGCAGGCCAACCGTACGCTTGATCACATTGAAGATGATAAACATGGTCACAGCCACCCAGGCGATGACGCTCACCACACCCAGGCACTGGGTGAGGAAGAAGCTCGCCCCGCCGCCGTAGAACAGGCCGCCGTCCACCGCCAGCAGGCCGGTGAGCAGGGTGCCCATGGCGCCGCACACGCCGTGTACCGAGATGGCGCCCACGGGGTCGTCAATCTTGGCCACCTTATCAAAGAACTCCACAGCCAGGGGCAGCACAATGCCCGCGCAGATGCCGATGATGGCGGCTCCGCCAATGGAGACCATGTCGCAGCCGGCAGTGATGGCAACCAGGCCGCCCAGAGCGGCATTGAAGGTCATGGACACATCCGGCTTCTTAAAGCGGATCCAGGTAAAGAGCATGGTGGTGACGCACGCCACAGCGGCAGCCATATTGGTGGTAACAAAGATGCTGCCCGCAGCAACCAGAGTATCGTCTCCGGTCATGGACACGGTGGAGCAGCCGTTAAAGCCAAACCAGCAGAACCAGAGAATGAATACGCCCAGCGCGGCAATGGACAGGTTGTGGCCCAGAATGGCCCGGGGCTTGCCCTCCCGGTCATACTTGCCGATGCGGGGCCCAAGGATCTTGGCGCCGATGAGAGAGGCCACGCCGCCCACCATATGTACCGCGGTGGAGCCGGCACAATCGTGGAAGCCCAGCTGTGCCAGCCAGCCGCCGCCCCAAATCCAGTGGCCGGACACGGGGTAAACCACAGCGGAGATGAGCAGAGAGTAAATGCAATAGGAGATAAACTTGGTGCGCTCCGCCATAGCCCCGGAGACAATGGTAGCTGCGGTAGCGCAGAACACCGTCTGGAAAATAAGGAAGGCGGCAAAGGGCACGCCGTCGGGGAGCACAGCGGAGTAGTCTCCCAATACAAAGGGGTCAAAGCCGCCGATCAGTGCTCCCGTTCCTCCGAACATCAGCCCAAAGCCCAAAAGCCAGAATACCGGTGTACCGATGCTGAAGTCCATCAGGTTCTTCATCAAAATGTTGCCGGTGTTTTTGGCCCGGGTAAACCCGGCCTCGCACATGGCAAAGCCGGCCTGCATGAAGAAGACCAGCGCGGCGCCTAACAGCACCCAGATCGTGTTTACGGATGAATACATACACACATTCCTCCCAAAAACAAAAACGCCCGTTCCGCCTTCCTTGGCGAAACGAGCGTCTCTGCTTGATGGGTGCAGTTTACTCCCTCTTTTGCTCCTTGTCAAGAGCCTCCCTGCATATTTGTCCGATTATTAGAATTTTCAGGAATTTCTAGCCCGTCTTTTGCAAGCTATAACAGTCACCATTGCATTTAAAGGAGGACCGCCACCGGTTTTTGGATAGAGAGGCTGTCCGGTGTCACCCCACACTCCATAGCCAGAACCCCTACCCCTGCCTCCGCCGCCCGGCGCAGAGCCTGTCCAAAGGCGGGGTGGGTAGCATCGTTGGGGGCAAAGTCACGCATCCCCGCCATCTGAATTACAAAGCAGACGCAGGCCTCCAGCCCCGAAGCTCGGCAGGCAGTCAGCTCCGCCAGATGCTTCACCCCTCGCAGCGTAGGCGCGTCTGGAAAGAGAGCATGGCCCTCTGTCTCCAGGGTAACCCCCTTTACCTCCACAAAGCCCCGGCGTCCGCCCTCCGCCTCCCAGTAGAAGTCAAAGCGGGAGCTGCCCCAGGTTGTCTCAGGGCGCAGCAGGGTAAGACCGGGGACAAAGCCTCCCGCCCGGGCCCACTCCTCAAACACCCGGTTAGGGGCCTGGGCGTCCATATTCACCAGCAGCTCGCCCTTCTCTACCGCCACCAGGTCATAGCCCGTCTTTCGCGCCGGGTTGTCCGCCTTTTCCAGGTACACAGTGCATCCGGGCACCAGCAGCTCCCGGCAGCGGCCGGTATTCTTCACATGGCACACCACCTGCCGCCCCTCCAGCTCCACATGGGCAATAAAGCGATTGGGACGGGCGAGAAAGACCGCCCGGCAAATCTCCCGGTATTTCAAAGCATGTCCGCTCCTCTCCATGCAAAAAGGACAGACCCAAAAGTCTGTCCTTCTTGTGTCGGCATTACCTATCTTCCCGGCCCGTCTCCAGGAGAGTATTTTCGGCGCAGGTGAGCGTAACTTCCGTGTTCGGGATGGGAACGGGTGGACCCTCACCGCAATCAACACCGACTGCTATTTCAACCGGAAATCCGGTTAAAACCGATATGAAATTGGGGTCTCTGTGGGGTGCCTGGCACCCCACAGAGAGTGGTGCGCCTTCAGGGATTCGAACCCGGGACCCACTGATTAAGAGTCAGTTGCTCTACCAACTGAGCTAAAGGCGCATAAAGAATGGTGACCCGTGGGAGAGTCGAACTCCCGTTTGCGGCGTGAGAGGCCGCCGTCTTGACCACTTGACCAACGGGCCACATATGCGTCGCTTCTAACCAACACCCTGAAAACCGAACAAAGAGAAGGAAAAGGAATCGAGCAAGCGCCTGCATTCTTCATGTTAAGGTCAAGCCCTCGGCTTATTAGTACCGGTCAGCTGCACGCCTTACAGCGCTTCCACCT
>CALWWS010000059.1 GCA_944385305.1 uncultured Oscillospiraceae bacterium
GGGGGTGGGGGAAGGGCTTGTCTCCGCCGGGGGAGCGGAGAGGCCGCAGCCGGCGGTAAAAAGGAATACAATCAGCAATAGCGCCCAGGCGATATTCCCTTTTGTCATCGCTTTCTCTTTCCTTTCCGCCCTCTGGGCACGTGGACGCTTCTCCGGTTCTCCCGCTTCGGGGGGAGGGCGCTGCGGCGCTCCCCCCGCCGCCGGGGGGCGGACGGTGGCCCCTCCGGCCCCTCCGCCAGACGGAAGTCCACGGTGCCTCCCACCGGGTCGGCGGCGGTGCACACCACCTCCAGGGGCATGCCGAAGGAGAACACCCGGCCGGTGCGCCCTCCGGTGAGAGTCATGGCGGTCTCGTCGTACTGCCAGTCCTCGTCGGGCAGAGCGGCGACACTCACCAGCCCCTCCACCCCGCCGGGCAGCATGACAAACACCCCGAAGCGGGTCACCCCGGACACCGAGGCGGTAAACTGCTCCCCGATGTGAGCTTGCATATACTCGGCCAGATAGCGCTTTTCAATCTCCCGCTGGGCAGTCTGGGCCTCGATCTCCCGGCGGGAGGCCTGCTCCGCCGCCCGCCCGGCGGCGGCGGCCGCCCGTCTCTCCTCCAGCCCGCCCTCCAGCAGGGCGGTGAGAATGCGGTGCACCATCAGATCGGGGTAGCGCCGGATGGGGGAGGTGAAGTGGCAGTAGTACCGGGCCGCCAGGCCGAAGTGGCCCAGGCTGCGGGTATCGTAGCGGGCCTTCTGCATGCTGCGCAGCACCAGGTTGGACACCGCCGGGCCCTGTGGGGTATCCCTCGCCTCCTCCAGCAGCTTCTGCAGGGAGAAGTTGTCCCCCTGGCGCAGGGAGAAGCCCAGGGGAGCCAGCATGGCCCGCAGCTTGTCCACCTTGTCCTGGGAGGGCCGCTCGTGTACCCGGTACACCGCCGGCTTGCCCAGGCCCTCCAGGTGGGCGGCCACGCACTCGTTGGCGCAGAGCATGAAGGACTCGATGATCTTCTCGCTCTCCCCCTGGACGTGGGCCTGCACCGCCACCGGCCTGCCCGTATCGTCGCAGAGGATCTGGCTCTCCACGCTCTCCAGCTCCAGGGCCCCCCGCAGGCGGCGGGCCTTCTCCAGAACGGCGGACAGGGCGGCCATGTCCCTGAGCACCGGGAGGATCTCCCCCTCCCGCGCCCCGTCGGGCTGCGCCCCCGCCAGCAGGGCGTTGCACCGGCGGTAGGTCATGCGGCGCACGCTGCGGATGACGCTGGGGACGATGGTGTGCTCCGCCACCGCTCCGTGGGCGTCCAGGGTCATGATACAGGACAGGGTGAGGCGGTCCACCCCCTCGTTCAGGGAGCAGATGCCGTTGGAGAGCTGGGTGGGCAGCATGGGGATCACCTGGTCGGCAAAGTACACCGAGGTGCCCCGCTCCCAGGCGGCCTCATCCAGAGGGCTGCGGGCGGGGACATAGTGGCTCACGTGGGCGATGTGCACCCCCAGCACCCAGCGCCCCGCCCCGTCCCGCTCCAGGCTCACCGCGTCGTCCAGATCCTTGGCGTAGTCCCCGTCGATGGTAAAGATGAGCCTGTCCCGCAGATCCAGCCGCCCGGCCAGGGCGGCTGGGGCCACCTCCCGGGGGACGGCCGCCGCCTGCTCCAGCGCCTGGCGGGGAAACTCCCGCTCAATCCCGTGCTGCCACAGGATGGCCTCCACCGCCCCCCGGCGGTCCTCCGCCGGGCCGAACACCCGGCGCAGCGCGCCGGTGGCCTCTCCCCTGGCCCCGCCGAAGCCGGTCATGGCCACCCCGGCCCTGTCTCCATCCCGCACGTGCCGGTCCCCCCGGCCCACCACCCGGATGGGGCCGGGCAGCCTGTCGCTGTCGGGGACAAGCCACAGCTCCCGCCCCCGGCGGCGCAGGGTGCCGGTCACCGTCCGGTTGGCCCGCTCCGCCACGGCGGTGATCCGGGCCACCCTCCGTCCGCCCTCCCGGGCGTCCTCCTCCAAAACGGCTTTTACCCTGTCCCCGTGCCAGGCGCCTCCCTGGGCCCCGGGGGGCACAAAAAAGTCCTCGCCCCCCTCCTCCGGGGTGAAAAAGCCGTACCCCCGGCCGGTGGCCTGGTAGATCCCTCCCAGCTCACCGGGGCTGTGCTCCTTCTCCTGCATCCCGCCGCGCCTCCTCTCCGCCTGCCAAAAAGTCTTCACCGTCCAGTATTTCCAGCTTATGAACAGAAAAAACGCCCTCCCGGAGTCCGGGAGGGCGCCTGTGCGTCAATCAGAGCAGGCAGATGATAAAGGTAATCACCATAAAGCCGATGGCCACCCACTTGGTCATGCGGGCCAGCTTGGCATCCCAGGACTTGGCCTTGTTCTTGGACAGGAAGGTATCCGCCACGCCGGAGATGGCGCCGGACAGGCCCGCGCTCTTGCCGGACTGGAGGAGTACCACCGCGATGAGGAACAGGGCGGCTACCACGTCAACAATACTCAAAATCAGCTTTGCGATCTCCACGCTACATCGTCCTTTCCGCCCCGGGCGGGGCGCTTTCCTTCTATTTCCGGGCGCAAAAACCCCTGCGCCGCCTCAAACGTGGATATTATAGTATCACATTCCGCCCCTGATTGCAAGTGGTTTTGCAATTTTTCCTCACTTCTCCCGGAGCACCCGGCGGCTGCCCCAGCAGGTGATGAGGAAATAGCCGCCGTACACCGCCAGCAGCAGCAGGGCGGTCACCCCGATGGAGGCCGCCGCGTCCACCCGCCCCACCTGGGCGATGACCTGGTTGGCGGCGGTGATCCCCACCCCGGCGTGGACCAGAGCCAGGGCCAGGGGCAGGAAGAAGGAGAGGAACACCTGCATATCCACCGCCCGGCGGCGCATTTTCTCCGGAGCCCCCAGCCGGGCCAGCACCTGGTAGCGTGGGACGCTGTCGGCGGCCTGGGTGATCTGCTGCAAAGCCAGCACCGCCGCGGCGGTGAGCAGGAACACCACCCCCAGGTACAGTCCGATAAACAGCACCAGCACCTTGGTGCCCATGGTGTCCAGCCACACCGCCTGCCGGGTGGTGTACCAGCAGCCGTACCCCTCCCTGCCCAGGGTCTCTGCCGCCCCCTGGAAGGCGGCCTCGGCGTCCTGCTTGTCCCCGGCGTAGTCGGCCAGCAGGCACCACTGGATCACGCTGTCCTCCGGCCCGGTCGCGCCCACATCCAGGCCCTCCTCCTCCAGATAGCGAGCCGCTTCTTTTTCCCCCCACAGCGCCTCCATAGCCTGCGCGTCCTCCTCATCCACCACCGCGCCCCGGTCCTGCACGAACCGGACGGGGAAGATATACCAGGCGGCGCACCGTTCGTCCAAATTGAAGCCGGCCTGCCGGAGCAGCTGGGGCAGGTCGGGCTGGGCCTCCCCCTCCTCCGCCCAGAGGGTGAGCTGGGCGTCCCGGGGGGACTGGCGGCCCACCATCTGCTCCACCGTGCTGTTGAGCCCCACAGAGCTGGCGGTGATCCCCAGGGCCAGCAGGAGCAGCAGGCAGATCACCGTCATGGAGCGGTAGGTGGTGTTGATGCAGGCGTTGAACTGGCGCAGCACAAACAGGTTCAGGCCCTTGTAGTAGAGGGCCTTGTTTTTCCGGCACAGCCCCAGCAGAAAGCCGGACAGCGCCCGGAAAAACAGCAGGGTGCCCGCCGCGCCCAGGGCGATCATCACCCAGAACAGGGCGTCCACCACCAGCAGGCCCCGGGTGAGCAGCATGGCGTAGGCGGTGAGGAGCATCACAGCCCCCGCCAGAAACTGGAGCAGCGACGCCGCCTTTCCCCGCCGGGCCAGGCTCTGGTTCACCCGCCGGGCCTTCATGAGATCGATGAGCCGGCACCGGGAGACCGCCAGGGCGTGGCCCGCCATCACCAGCAGGAAGATGGCGGCAAAGGCCAGGGCGGTCTTGACCAGGGCGGGCAGGGAGATGGAGAAGGCAAAGTAGGTCATGGGCACGGCAAACAGCCCCGCGGTAAACAGGGACAGGCCCTGGGCGGCCAGCACCCCCAGCGCCAGTCCCACCGCCAGGGCGGCCGCCCCCAGCAGGGCGGTCTCGGCCAGCAGCAGCCCCGCCACCTGCCGCCGCTCCACCCCCAGCAGCAGGTAGATCCCCAGCTCCTTCTTCCGCCTGCGGATCAAAAAGGCGGAGGCGTAGAGGATGAGGAAGGCCAGCACCACCCACACAAAGGCGGAGAGCATGTTGATGAGCTCCCGGATGGCCTGCACCACGTCGGCGCGGGAGCTCTGGGAGAGAAAGCGGATCACCGTCTGGGTCTCCAGGGCGTTGAACACATAGAACAGGCACACCGCCAGCACCATGGTGAGAAACCACACCCCGTAGTCCCGCACGCTGCGCCCGGCGTTGTGAAAGGCCAGCTTAGAGAACATCGCTCTGCTCACCTCCCAGCCGGGCCACCACGGCGATGACGGCCCGGAAAAAGGCCCGCCGGTCCATCTCCCCCCGCTCCAGCTGGGAGAAGACCGCCCCGTCCCGGAGGAAGAGGATGCGGCTGCAATAGCTGGCGGTAAAGGCGTCGTGGGTCACCATGAGGATGGTGGCCCCCTCCTCCCGGTTGAGGCGGGTGAGCCGCTCCAGCAGCAGCCGGGCGGACTGGGAGTCCAGGGCCCCGGTGGGCTCGTCGGCCAGGATGAGGGCGGGCCGGGTGACCATGGCCCGGGCGGCGGCCACCCGCTGGTTCTGCCCGCCGGAGAGCTGATAGGGGTAGCGGTCCAGGCACTCCCCGATGTCCAGCAGCCTGGCGCACTCCCGCACCCGCCCCTCGATCTCCCCGGCGGGCACCCCCTGGATGGTGAGGGCCAGGGCAATGTTCTCAAAGGCGGTGAGGGTGTCCAGCAGGTTGCAGTCCTGAAAGATAAAGCCCAGCCGCTGCCGCCGGAAAGCGGCCAGCTGGGCGGGGCGCAGGCCGGTGATGTCCCGCCCCTCCACCGCCACCCGCCCGGCGGTGGGGGCGTCGATGGTAGCGATGCAGTTGAGCAGGGTGGTCTTTCCGCTGCCCGAGGGGCCCATGATCCCCACAAACTCCCCCTGATTTACCTGAAAGCTGATCGCCTCAATGGCCCGGGTTTCTCTCCCCCGGCCGGTATATGCCTTGCTCAGCCTCTCCACACTCAATATGGGCTCCATAGCGCACCTCCTGGTTTTTCCCACAGTGTAGCAGAATTTTCTTAAGAAATCGGAAAGGCAATCTTACGGTTGTGTGATGCTTTTCTTTCCCTTTTGGAGCAAAAAATAATTTAGTCCCCCTTGCTTTTTTTAAGTTTTTCATTATAATGGTAGCATCAGAACAAAATAAGGAGGACGTTCCCATGAACCAGACCATTACCGCCGCCAACGCCCCCGCCGCGGTTGGCCCCTACTGCCACGCCAAGCTGGCGGGCAATATTCTCTTCACCTCCGGCCAGCTGGGCCTGAACCCCGCCACCGGGGAGCTGCCCCAGGGTGTGGAGGCCCAGGCCCGCCAGGCCCTGGACAACCTGGGCGAGGTGCTCCGTGCGGGCGGCATGGATTTTGCCGACGTGACCAAGACCACCGTGTTCCTGGCCAACATGGCCGACTTCGCCGCCATCAACGCCATCTATGCCGAGTACTTCACCGGGGAGGCCCCTGCCCGCTCCTGCGTCCAGGTGGCCGAGCTGCCCAAGGGCGCTCTGTTTGAGATCGAGGCCGTCGCCGTCAAGTAAGCACGCGCCCCGCCCTCCGGCGGCCACCTGGACCCGCGCCCAGTGGCGCGTCCGAGCGTTTTGCCCCGCAAAACCTCGCCGCAGGGCGAATTCACTTCGCCCGAGGATGGGAAATACAGGGTTCCCATGGAGCGCCGCTCCATGGGATGGCCGAGCTGCCCCAGGGCGCCCTGTTTGAGATCGAGGCTGTGGCCGTCAAGTAAATCACCGTATAAAAAGCTCCGCCTTCCTGTGAAGGCGGAGCTTTTTGCCGAGCCAGCCCCCGCCCTCCGCCTCCCGCACAATTTCCCAGCAGAGGGCCGTTCTGGTCACGAAACCGATTTTCCCCGGTTGCTCTTCCCCTATCTTGTCTATATTAGACAAAAACGAGTCTGATCTTTTTACCTCAAAATTAAAAATTACCCTTGCCAGTTTCCCACCGGTCGGGTATAGTTTACTTGAAATTAAAAAAATTTTTATTGCTAAAAAATTTTTTGTGAGGTGTATGGGATGAGCACAAAGCAGACGCACAAATCTGATCTCGTGTTCCAGTGGCGCGGCATCCCCCCCGCCGGACAGCTGATCCCCCTGGGCGTGCAGCACGTGGTTGCCGCCGTGGTGGGCATCATCACCCCCGCGATTCTGATCGCCAACACCTGCGGCCTGTCTGAGGCGGAGAAGACCCTGATGATCCAGGTCTCCCTGATCCTCACGGCGGTGGCTACCCTGCTCCAGCTCTTCCCCATCTTTCACCGGATTGGCTCGGGCCTGCCGGTAATCATGGGTATCAGCTTCGCCTACATCCCCACCCTCCAGGCTATCGGCGAGCAGTTTGACCTGGCCACCATCCTGGGCGCGGAGATCATCGGCGGCGTCATTGCCATTCTCTTCGGCCTGTTCGTGAAATGGATCCGCCCCCTCTTCCCGCCTCTGGTCACGGGCACGGTGATCTTCACCATTGGCCTGTCCCTCTACCCCACCGCGGTGCGGTATATGGCGGGAGGCTCAGGCACCGTGTGGTTCGGCAATGTGAAGAGCTGGGTGGTGGCCCTCATCACCCTGGCGGTGGTGGTGATCCTCTCCAACTTCACCAAGGGCATCTTCAAGCTGGGGGCCATTCTGGCGGGCATGATTGTGGGCTACGTGGTGGCCTACTGCATGGGCATTGTGGATCTCTCCGGGGTGAGCGGCTCGGCCTGGGTGGCCCTGCCCAAGGTGATGCCCTTCCAGATTAAGTTTGTCCCCGCCGCCTGCGTCTCCCTGGGCATTGTGTATGTGGTCAACGCGGTGCAGACCATCGGCGATCTCAGCTCCACCACCATGGGCGGCATGAACCGCATACCCACCGACAGGGAGCTCTCCGGCGGCATTGTGGGCCAGGGCGTGATGAGCATTGTGGGCGCCTTCTTCGGCGGCCTGCCCACCGCCTCCTACAGCCAGAACGTGGGCATTGTGACGGTGAACAAGGTGATTAACCGCTCGGTATTCGCCCTGGCGGCGGTGATCCTGCTGGTGGCCGGACTGATGCCCAAGTTCGCCTCGGTGCTCACCACCATTCCCCAGTGCGTTATCGGCGGCGCCACCATCTCGGTGTTTGCCACCATCACCATGACGGGTATCCGTATGATCACCGAAGGGGGCTTTACACCCCGCAAAAGTTCTGTGGTGGGCCTGTCCGTGGCTCTGGGCGTGGGCATCACCCAGGTGAGCGGCTGCCTGGCCGGGGAGGGCTTCCCCAGCTGGGTGAGCACCGTGTTCGGCTCCTCCTCCGTGGTGGTAGCCACCATCGTGGCCATTATCCTCAACCTGGCGCTTCCCAAGGAGAAGCCCGCCCAGGAGAAGGAATAAGGACAGCAGCAGGGGCGGCCCGGCAGATGCCTGGCCGCCCCTGCTGCGGAAAAAGAGGCTGTGCCTCTTTTTCCGCTTGTTTTTCTCCCTTGCCTCGTCGATGTAGCTGTACAGGGTGTACTTGGAAATGCCGAAGTACTTGCACACCTTGTCCCCGCTCTTGGTGATGAGGAAGGCCCC
>CALWWS010000060.1 GCA_944385305.1 uncultured Oscillospiraceae bacterium
AGCAGAACTTCGGCTTCGACCTGGCCGCCGGGGTGCGGCAGGTGGAGCTGGACGCCGCCGGGGAGCACTACTATTTCATCGTGCGCCGGGCGGTGACGGAGGAGCCTGTCCCCACCTGACGAAACAAGACAAAGCCGCGCCCGGGCCAAACGGCCCGGGCGCGGCTTTTATAGCCGAACAAGAGGCGCGGCCTCTTGTTCGAATTAGTCCCGCAGCTTGCGGCAGTACTGGGTACACAGCTTGTCGGTGCAGGCGGTGCACTGGAGGGCGGCGTTGGAGTGCTCCCAGAACCGCTCGGGGTAGAGGGCCACGCACAGCTCCCACACCAGCCAGGCCAGGGCGGCCATCCCCACCAGGGAGAGGGTGAAGAAGCCGGGGATAAACACCAGGGGGGAGAACATCATCAGGTGATCCCAGTTGAAAATCCGGCAGGTGGTGCAGCAGCGGTTTTTCATAATCAGCCGGAAGGGGCACCAGATGAGCACGCAGATGAGATCGCACACGTAGAAGAGCACGGAGGAGAGAAACAGCGCCTCGGTGCTGATTACCCCCAGGCGGTAGAGCACGCCCAGGGCGGCCACCAGGGCGCACCAGAGGAGAAAGACCTTGTAGGCCGCCCTGGTGGTGGAGAGGAATCCGCCGGGAAGGATTTTTGACAAGCCGGCTTCCGGGCGGGCGGCGGCGGGGTCAGTCCCCGCCGCCCTCCCCGCGGTCCGTTTTTTCCTCCTCCTCCGGCTCCTCCGGCAGGGGGTGCCAGGGCTGGGGCGGGCGGCGTAAGAGCAGGCCCTTTATCTTCTCAAGCAGGCCCTCCACCGTGTGGAACCACAGGTGGCCCACCGCCGCAATCACCACCAGGGCCAGCAGCATCAGGCCGATCTCCTTCAGGGGCATGGCGGCCTCACTTTGTGGCGAAGCGGTGCATGAAGAAGTCGGTAAAGGCGGCCAGCTCCGCCTCCTGGGAGACGTAGACATAGAGCTTCTCGTCCTCCAGCCAGTCGTAGGCGTTGATGGCGATGTAGCCCCTCTTGTCCGGGTAGATCACAAAGGCGTCGGTGGGGTACTTGTTCCGGTAGGCCTTGAGGATCTCCCCCCGGCGATAGTAGGTGGGCTCCCCGCAGCCCGACAGGTCGGGCACGGTGGGCACCGCCACGATGGTCTGCCTGTCCTCGTTCCAGCCCACAATCAGGTTGCCGATCTTGGTCTTGCTGCCGTGGACAAAGCCGTAGTTGAAGCGGCTGACGTCCTCGGTGTAGCCGAAGATCAGCCGGTAGCTGTCCCCGTCCTCCACCACCTGGTTGAACAGCAGGCGCATCTTCTTGGCGTTGGCGTCGCTCTTGGCCTGGTCAATCTCCGGCCCCTTGAACAGCTTTCCGAAAAATCCCATGTCTGTGCTCCTCCTAAGCTCTTTTTTTCCGCCCCGGGCGGGACGGCCCGCTGAAATAAAGATAAATTTTTAAATTTGTTTTTATTTTGGGGAAAAGAAATCCGCCGCAGGGGCGGGCGGATTTTGGGGGGAAGGGTCAGCCGCCGGCGGCGGCGTCCTCCGCCGCCATGGCGGCCAGCACGTCCACCAGGGCGCGGATCTGGCAGCGGGCGGTCTCGTCGGCGGCCTCGGGCACCAGGAAGGGCAGGGCCTGGGGCACCGAGCGGCGGATGACCAGGATGGACAGGCACAGGTTGGTGAAAAGCTGCACCCGCTCCCGGCTGGGGCGCACCCCAAGCGTTTCCAGCAGGGCGGCAAACAGCTGCCCCTGCCGCTGCCGGAAGAGCTGGAAGCTCTCAGGGGACAGGCGGCGGAAGAGGAGCTGCTGCTCCTCCACGCTCATCACCGCAAGGCCGCTCTGCTCTCCCTGGCAGCACTGGCGGAAAAACTCCTCCGCCCCCTCTCTCCAGGTGAGGGCCGGGTCGGCCAGCAGCGCCTCCAGCCGCTCCAGCACCCGGGGCTGCTGCTGATAGAAGGCCTCCACCACCAGATCCTCCTTGGTGGGGAAGAAGGTGTAGAAAAAGCTGCGGGAGATCCCCACCGCGCGGTAGATCTGCTCCACCGTGGTGTGCTGCATCCCCTGCCGGGCCATGAGGGCGAGGGCGGCGGCAATCAGGGCCTGGCGGATCTTCTCCCGATCCCCCTGGGAATAGGCCACCCTGGGCATGCTTCTCCTCCTCCGAAATAAAAACAAATTCAGCAGGCTGTCTTTATTTTACCACAGCCGCCGGGGGTGCGCAAGGGGTCAGGCCCTGCCGTTTTCCTCCGCCTGGCGCAGGCGGGGCAGGGTCTTTTCCAACGTGGCCTCCTCCTGGCAGGTGAGGAGGTCGCCGATGAGCTGGTTGGACACCAGAAAGCCCTTGGCGGTCAGGTTCCAGCGGCGGTCGTGGCGCTGGGCCCAGCCCTGGCGCTCGTACTCCTCCAGCTTCTGCTCGATGGGGTCGAAGTTCATAAAGTACTCCCGGCGGTACTCCCACTCCTCAATGCCCCGGGTGGTGCGCAGGCGGAGCATGAGGTACTCGCTGCCCCGCTCCCGCTGGGGGATGAGGTCGCACTGGTCGATGACCCGGCCGCCCCCCAGCACCCCCTCGATATAGCCGTCCAGATCCCGCATAAAGCTGAACCGCCGCCCGCCGAAGTCGGAGTGGGCCCCGGGGCCGAAGCCCAGGTAGGGCCGCCCCATCCAGTACTTCAGGTTGTGCCGGGACTGGCAGCCGGTGCGGGCGAAGTTGGAGATCTCGTACTGCCGGTAGCCCGAGGCGGACAGCCTGTCCACCATCCACAGGTACATGTCCGCCTGGAGATCCTCGTCGGGCAGCTTCTCCCCCCGCACCACCCGGTCGTCCAGCCGGGTGCCCGGCTCCACCTTCAGCCCGTAGCAGGACAGGTGCTCCGGCTCCAGGGCCAGAGCGGCCTCCACCGAGGCCTGCCAGGAGTCCATATCCTGGCCGGGCAGGCCGTAGATGAGGTCCAGGCTGATATTGGTGAACTTGGCCGCCCGGGCGGCGGCCACCGCCTCCCGGGTCTGCTGGAAGGTGTGGGGGCGGCCCAGGCTCTTGAGCTGCTCATCGTCGGCGCTCTGCATGCCCATGGACAGCCGGTTCACCCCCGCCCGGCGCAGGGCGGCGAGGGAGCGGCGATCCACGCTGTCCGGGTTGCACTCCACGGTGATCTCCGCGTCCTTGGCCAGGTCGAACCGGCGGGCGGCGGCGGCCAGCACGGCCTTGAGCCGCTTGGCCCCGAACAGGCTGGGGGTGCCGCCCCCGAAGTACACCGTGTCCACCTGCCAGCCCTTTGTGAGAGGGCCGCTCTCCGCCATGTGGGCGATGAGCGCCTTCTGGTAGGCGTCCATGCACCCCTCCCCCCGTCCGGCCAGGGAGTAGAAGTCGCAGTAGTCGCACTTGCTGCGGCAGAAGGGGATATGGATGTACAGGCCCAGCTTCTCTGCCATGGGGCACACCTCGCTTTTTCAGGACGCCGCCCTCCGGCGGCGGGGGGAAAATTATAATATTTTATTATACCCCAAAATCCGCCCTTTGAAAAGTAGGCAGGGGGATGCTATACTGGAAAAAACGGCGAAGGGGGGGAGAGGCCATGGCGCGGTGGCTGGAGCTTACCGTCCCGCCCGAGCTGGACGGGGCCCGGGTAGGGGATCTGCTCCGGGGGCAGCTGGGCCTGTCCGGCTCCGCCCTGGGGCGCATCAAGCGCCGGGCGGGGGCCATCCTGCTGGACGGGCAGAGCGCCCACCCGGGGGTGCGGGCGGCGGCGGGGCAGAGGCTCAGCGTGGACGTGGCCGAGCCGGAGCGCCCGGCGGATATCCCGCCCTGGCCGGGGCAGGTGGAGATGGTGTATGAGGACGAAGACCTGCTGGTGGTGAACACGCCCGCCGGGCTGCTCTGCCCCCCCGCCCCGGGACAGGGGGGGGACACCCTGGCCGGGCGGGTGATGTACGAGCTCTCGCGCCGGGGGGAGGAGCCCGGCTGCCACCTGGTGCACCGGCTGGACAGGGGCACCTCGGGCCTGGTGATCATGGCCCGCCACCCCCACGCCCAGGAGCGTCTGAAGGGGCTGCTCCACACCTCCGCCTTCCAGCGCACCTACCTGGCGGTGTGCGACGGGGTTCCCAGCCCCGCCGCCGGTGTGGTGGAGGCCCCCATCGGCCGCGCGCCCCACTCCATCCTGGCCCGGCAGGTGGACCCGGCGGGGCAGGCCGCCCGCACCCGCTACCGGGTGTTGGGGGAGCGGGAGGGGCGGGCGCTGGTGGAGCTCACCCTGGACACGGGGCGCACCCACCAGATCCGGGTGCACATGGCCCACCTGGGCTGCCCCCTCACCGGGGACTGGCTCTACGGGACGGAGGACAGGGCGGTGATTCCCCGCCCCGCCCTCCACGCCTGGGAGATCGCCCTCACCCACCCCATCACCGGCGAGGCCCGCCGCTGGCGGGCTCCCCTGCCGGAGGACATGGCCGCCCTGGTGGGGGCGGAGATAAGAAAGAGGCTGTGACGCGCCAGCGCCCCAGCCTCTTCTATTTACCATTAAATTCCCGTCAGGTCGAAGGGGGGGATGAACCCCGCCGAGTTTGCCCCCTCCTCCTGCACAAAGCCCTCCAGGCCCACATCCGCCATGTACCCCTGGGCCGCCCGGATCTCCGAGGGGCGCAGGG
>CALWWS010000061.1 GCA_944385305.1 uncultured Oscillospiraceae bacterium
GCCGCCTTTTCTCCCCGCACCATTCCCCGCCGGATTGTCCCCATTCTGCGGCGTAAAAAGGGAAAAAGCTATTGACAAGCCTGTCAATTGTGGGTATAATAGCTTTTGCCGTTTGGACGATTAGCTCAGCTGGTAGAGCATCCGCTTGACGTGCGGGAGGTCACAGGTTCAAGTCCTGTATCGTCCACCATGAAGCGCCACATCCACATCCCTTGGGATGTGGATGTGGCTTGTTTTTTCGCTTTTCAGCGTGGGAGGTGCAGCCATGTTTGACGCGCTGATCTTTGACCTGGACGGCACTCTTTGGGATGCCGTGGACGGCATCTGCGACGCCTGGAACCAGGCTCTGTCCTGCAGGGCCCCCCATCTGGCGGGCATGGTGACCCCCGACCGGGTGCGTCCCTGCATGGGCATGCTGCTGGAAGATATTATAAAAAAGCTCTTCCCCGGGGAGGACCCGGACGACTATCCCGGCCTGGTGGATGCCTGTCTCAATCTGGAAAACGAGCACATGGCCAGGGTGGGGGGCATTCTCTTTCCCCGGGAGGAGGAGACGCTGGCGCAGCTGGCCCGCCGCACCCCCCTGTTTATTGTAAGCAACTGCCAGGATGGGTATATTGAGGCCTTCTTTCAGGCCCACGGCCTGGGCCGTTTCTTTGCCGACTGGGAGTGCCCCGGCCGCACCGGACTGGATAAGGCGGGCAACATCACCCTGGTGATGGAGCGAAACGGCCTGAAGCGCCCGCTGTATATTGGCGACACCGCCGGGGACTGGAAGTCCGCCACCGCCGCGGGCGTCCCCTTCCTCCACGCGGCCTACGGCTTTGGCAGCGTTCCCCCGGACGTACCCCACGTGGATTGCTTTGCCCAGCTGCCCCAGGCTATCGACGCTCTGTGCGCCTGCCAACCGGGGCGCCTTTCCCACTAACTTTGCAAGGGAGGACTTTTCTTGTCCAAGTATGAAGCTGAAATCTCCCGCCGGCGCACCTTCGCCATCATCAGCCACCCGGACGCCGGTAAGACCACCCTTACGGAAAAATTTCTGCTCTACGGCGGGGCCATCGCCCAGGCCGGCGCGGTAAAGGGCAAGAAGAACGCCCGGGCCGCCACCTCCGACTGGATGGAGATTGAAAAGCAGCGGGGTATCTCGGTCACCTCCTCGGTGATGCAGTTTCAGTACGAGGGCTTCTGCATCAATATTCTGGACACCCCCGGCCACCAGGACTTCTCTGAGGACACCTACCGCACCCTGATGGCGGCCGACTCGGCGGTGATGGTCATCGACGCGGCCAAGGGCGTGGAGGCCCAGACCCGCAAGCTCTTCAAGGTGTGCGCCATGCGGGACATTCCCATCTTTACCTTTATCAACAAGATGGACCGGGAGGCCCGGGATCCCTTTGAGCTGTGCGAGGAGCTGGAGAAGGAGCTGGGCATCGAGACCTATCCGGTCAACTGGCCCATCGGCTGCGGCAAGGATTTCAAGGGCGTATACGACCGGGGCCGGGGGGAGATCATCCACTTTACCAGCAACGGCGGGGCCAAGGCGGCCACCGCCACCCAGGTGAAGCTGGACGACCCCAATTTGGACGGGCTCATCGGGGAGAAGCTGCACAGCCAGCTCACCGACGACATTGAGCTGCTGGACGGCGCTGCGGCGGAGTTTGACATGGCCCGGGTACGCCACGGCAAGCTCTCCCCCGTGTTCTTCGGATCGGCCCTGACCAACTTTGGGGTGGAGCCCTTCCTGGAGGAGTTCCTCCGCATGACCACACCCCCCCTGCCCCGCATGGCGGGAGAGGAGCTCATCGACTGCATGGACGATGACTTCTCCGCCTTTGTCTTCAAAATCCAGGCCAATATGAACAAGGCCCACCGGGACCGGATCGCCTTCATGCGGGTAGTCTCCGGCCGGTTCGACGCGGACAAGGAGGTCTACCACGTCCAGGGCGGCAAGAAGCTGCGCCTGTCCCGGCCCCAGCAGCTCATGGCCGCCGAGCGGGAGATCATTGAGGAGGCCTACGCGGGGGACATCATCGGCGTCTTCGACCCGGGCATCTTCTCCATTGGGGACACCCTGTGCGCCCCGGGCAAGAAGTTCCGGTTCGACCCCATCCCCACCTTTGCTCCCGAGCACTTCCGCCGGGTGCGCTCCCTGGACACCATGAAGCGCAAGCAGTTTTTGAAGGGCATGGAGCAGATCGCCCAGGAGGGCGCCATCCAGATCTTCAAGACCCCCTACACCGGCATGGAGGAGGTCATTGTGGGCGTGGTGGGCACCCTGCAGTTTGACGTGCTGGAATACCGCCTGAAAAACGAGTACGGGGTGGACCTCTACATGGAGGGCCTGCCCTATGAGTACCTGCGCTGGATCGACACCGCCGACGGCGAGCCGGTAAAGGAGGAGGATCTGATCCTCGGTACCGACGTAAAGTTGGTGGAGGACTACAAGGGCCGCCAGCTGCTCCTCTTCGGCTCCCAGTGGGCGGTGGGCTGGACCCAGGAGCGCAATCCCAACCTCACCTTCCACGAGTTCGGGGGCGCCGCGGGATAGGCACAGCTGCCTCCGGCCCGGCATAGGCTGTTCCAAACGGAAAACGGGGGGCTGCGCCGTGGAACAGAAGGAGAACGCCCAGCTGTGTCAACAGCTGAAGAGCTTGGATCATTCTATCTTTTTTCTGCTTTTGATTATCTTCTCCCTGTGTCTCTCCCTGTACGCCCTGCACATCCAGCGCAGGCAGGCGCTCTGCCCGGAGCTTGAGGGACAGGACGCGTTCCCCTTCCGGCTGTGCGGCAGCGCACTGGTCACCGGATCTCTGGGCTTTTTCCTCTGCCTGGCGGTGGCAAACTGGCGGCAGACAGCTCAGGGACAGAACTGCGCCGCCCGGCGGAGCGCCGGGGTAAATCTGTGGGCCTCCCTGCTGGTCTTTCTGGCCGCCCTGCTCCGTCTGGGGGATCTGCTGGAGAACCGCCCGGCGGAAATCGGATCAGACAGCACCTAAACAAATCCCGCCGCAGAAGTTTTCAGCTTCTGCGGCGGGATTTTTCAATCTTCATACTTTGGGATCGGCACATCCTTGATATAGAATGTAAAGCTGCCGGAGGCCACCTTCTGGCCCTGGTCGTCGGTCAGATTCACATCGTATACCGCGATGGTGCGCCCCACCCGCTGGGGGGTGGCCACACATTTGATCCGGCTGCCCGTGGCGGGTGCCAGGTAGTTGATGGCGCAGTTGAGGGTGACGCACATCCGGCCCCGGGTGCTCACCGCCGTGCCCGCCACACTGTCCGCCAGGGTGGCCAGGGCCCCGCCGTGGACAATTCCCAGGGGGTTGTAGCTGTTCTGGGACACCTCCAGAACGCCCTCAGCGTAGTCCTTTTCAATTTTCACCAGGTGGATGTTGTTGTACACGGCGAAGTAGTTGTACCGCTCCGCCCGATGAAAGAGGTTACTGTAAGAATCCATCGAGTATTTTTTCCTCCGCTTCCTGCTCAGTAAGGCCCAGAGTCATCAGCTTGAGCAGCTGATCGCCGGCGATGCGGCCGATGGCCGCCTCGTGGATGAGCTGGGCATCCACGCTGTTGGCCACAATGGCCGGAATGGACGAGATCCTGGCCTGCCCCATGATGATGGAGTCGCACTGCACGTGGCCAAAGCATTTGGCGTTGCCCGTCATCTTGGGGTAGAACACCTGGCAGGAGTTGTCCTGGGCCACGGAGCGGGAAATGACCCGTCCGGTGGCGTCCTCCCCGTCCAGGATAATCTCCATGTCGCTCTGGGCGGTTTGGCTGCCGTGGGTGAGCAGCTTCTCCGTGATCACCACCTCGGCCCCTTTGGCGGCCACGATTTTGGTCTCCCGCTTGGTGGAGTCCACCCCCCGGATCTGGGTGCTCTCCATCTGGATGCTGGCCCCCTCCTCCAGATAGACCACGGTCTGAGGGTTCATCACCCGCTTTCCGGTGCCCTCTCCCTCGCCGTAGTGCCGCTCTACATAGCGCACTTTGGAGTTTTTGCCCACATAGAAGGTGTGCACGCCGTCGTGCTGGCTGGTCTCGCAGCCCGAGTTGTGGATGCCGCACCCGGCCACAATGTCCACATCGCACCCCTCGCCGATGTAAAAGTCATTGTACACCAGCTCGGACAGCCCCGTCTGGGTGATAATCACCGGAATATGCACCGACTCGTTGCGGGTGCCGGGCTTGATGCGGATGTCGATGCCCGACTTGCCCGGCTCGGTCTTGGTGGTAATCTCAATGTTGGCCGTGTTGGATCGGGAGTCCAGCTCCCCGTTGCGGCGGATGTTATAGGCCCCCTGGGGAGTCTTCTCCAGCTGGGCAATCTCCTTGATCAGCTTCCAATCCGTCTGATTCACTGTGCCGCCCCCTCCATCATATAGCTGCATCCAGACACCGTGTTGGAGAGTATCTGGGGGAAGATCTCTTCCTTGGGCCCGTGCTTGGCGATCTTCCCGTCCTGAATCATCACAATCTCGTCGGCCAGATCGATGATCCGCTCCTGGTGGGAGATCACCAGCAGGGTGGCCTCCCTGCGGGCGTGAATGGCCTTGAAGGTCTCAGTAAGCCGCGCAAAGGACCACAGGTCAATTCCCGCCTCCGGCTCATCAAAAATCATCAGCGCCGACCTGCGGGCCAGAATGGTTGCGATCTCAATGCGTTTGTCCTCGCCGCCGGAGAGAGAGGCGTCAACCTCCCGGTCAATGTAGTCCTTGGCGCACAGCCCCACCCGGGTGAGATACTGGCAGCCCTCCTCGTGGGTAAGCTCCTGGCTGCCGGCGGCCAGGGCCAGCAGATCCCGCACCCGCAGTCCCTTAAACCGGGGAGGCTGCTGGAATCCGTAGCTCACCCCCAGCTTGGCCCGCTGGGTAATGTCCATCTGGGTAATATCGGTGCCGTTCCAGCAGATGCTCCCGCCGGTGGGGCGTACCAAACCCATGATGGCCTTGGCCAGGGTCGTCTTTCCTCCGCCGTTGGGGCCGGTAATCACCACAAAGCGGTTGTCCGCCACAGTGAGGGACACGTCGTTGAGGATGCCCAGCTCCCGGCCGGCCTCCCCCTCCACCTGGTAGGTAAGCCCTTTAATTTCCAACATAGCTGCCGCTCCTTCGTATGGTAATCACGTGATTTATTATTTTACCACGCAGCATACAAAAATACAAGCGGGGCCGTATTTTCTCTCCCTTTCCGGAAAAAGCTCCGGGCCAACGGCCCGCCGGGCGCATAGGATGGAGGGAAGTCTGGATAATCAGGAGGTCATTTTTCATGGAACAAGCCCATTTCTCCCCGCCCTCCGATATGACTGCCGCCCCGGAGGGGCAGGAAATCTTTGCCCGGGTATGGCGCCGGGTCATGCCCGAGGAGCGCCCCGACAGCCCCATCGCGGTGGATGTGCTCCCCCAGCCTATGGACTCCCAGGGTGAGCTTGCGGTTCCCCAGGGTGCCGGTCTGCCTGTCCTGCCGGTTCCCGCCGCAGGCGAGGAGGCATCCGGGGAGGACGTGCCCTGCCTGGGCGGAAGCTGCGCCTCCCACGGAGCCCTGCTGCAGGCCTTTGTAGACGGCGAGCTTGCCGACTGGCGCGCCTATCAGCACCTGGCCCGCCGGGCCTCCGGCATCCCCGCCCGCACCCTGGCCGCCATGGCCGCCGATGAGCGGCGCCACGCCAAACGCCTGTCCACCGCCTACTTCCTCATCTCCGGCATTCGGTACTGGCCGGCGGATAAGGTCGCCCAGCCCGCCCGGGGCAGTCTGCCGGGGGAGCTGCGCGCCCATTTTCAGGCAGAACAGCGGGGAGAGAGCGCCTACCGCGCCGCGGCCGAGGACACCGCCGACCCCTGCCTGCGCCAGCTCTACCTGGAGCTGGCCGATGAGGAAAACGCCCACGCCTGGATGATACGCGGCATTCTGGAGCAGATGTAGCCGGCGATCTCTGCCATACATCCCTGCGCGTGCAAAGGCGGCCCGGTTTTTAACCGGGCCGCCTTTTGCAGTATCAATTATACCTCTTCCTCCAGTTTGCCGCCAAAGGCCTCGATGGCCTGTTTGTCGGCCTCCCGCTTCTCCTCGATGGCCTCCTTGAGGAGCATATCCTTCACCTTCATCAGCCGGATGGTGGAGGAGCGCTCGTTTTCATCCAGCTTCATGGAGATGTATTTGATGGTCTCCTGCATCTGGGGGATCTTGACGTACTCCAGGGCGTTTACACGCCGCCGGGTCTTCTCAATCTCCTCGGCCAGCAGCTGGGAGGTCTTTTCCACCTCGGCCAGGCGGAGCATATCCTGGAACACTCTGGACAAAGCGTCCACCGCATCGTCCAGCTCACCGGAGGTGGTGGCGAAGCCGTAGGGGTAGATCTCCCCGGCGTCCTCGCTGCGGGTCTTGAAGTGGTAGGCCGGCACGTTGACCGACATGATGTTCTGGAAGGTCATGTCCAGCTCCACGCTCTGCTTGGGGTAGAGCAGGGACTGCTCCAGCACCTCGGAGGACATGACCGCCGAGGCCACGGTAAAGGAGCCGTGGGCCCGCATGAGTGCGTCCTCCACCTTCTGGCGCAGGGCGCGGTTTTCCC
>CALWWS010000062.1 GCA_944385305.1 uncultured Oscillospiraceae bacterium
ACCCGGCTCTTCTCCGTGCTGACCGCCCTGGCGCTGCTGGGAGGGCTTGTGCCCCTGGCTTCCGCCGCCCAGGCGGAGGAGGTCACCCTGGGCATCTTTTCCACCTCGGACATGCAGGGGCGGTACACCGCCCAGAACCCCCTCACGGGGGAGAAGGAGAGCGTAAGCTACCTGAAGGTCTCCACCGCCGTGGCCCAGCAGCGCAAGCTGGTGGACGCTTCTATTCTCATTGACGCGGGGGACGCCCTGGACGGCAGCTTCCAGTCCTGGTACAGCACCACCCAGCGCACCGGGGGCAGCAACCCCCTGGCCACCGTGCTGCGCCACATCGGCTATGACGTGTTCGTCCCCGGGGAGGGGGAGTTCCGCTTTTCCCAGGCCCAGCGGGAGGAGTTTTTCGACCAGCTCACCAGCCAGTCGGGCACGGTGGGCGAGCCGGTGAGCATTCTGGCGGCCAACTACCTCAGCGACAAGAACCAGACCCCCCAGGAGCAGTCCTATGAGGTCTTCTCCGTCCAGGCGGGGGGGCGCACCTTCCGCATCGGCGTGCTGGGCCTGACGGCCACGGACATCCCTGACCAGGTGCCCGCCGCCAACTGCTCGGGCAGTCTCTTCGCCCATGAGGACAACACGGCGGGCAGCCTGGCCTGGGAGTGGAAGCAGTACTGGCAGGGCTACCTGCGCCAGACCCTGGAGTGTGATCTGGTGGTGGTGGTGTGCCACGACGGGCTGGACAGCCCGGGCCAGGTGCGCAGCTTTATCTCCTCCACCACGGGCATCGACCTGGTGATAACCGGGCACGACGGCACGGCCTACGCCACCACCGCGGGCAACGCCGACGGCCAGGCCGTGCCGGTGGTGAGCGGCGGGGGCGAAAGCCTCACCAGCACTACCGTCACCCTGCGCAGCGACGGCACCTTCCAGGTGGGCCAGTCCTCCCTGCTCTCCCTGGCGGACTATGACAACGACGCCGAGCTGGCCAGGCTGACCAATCCCAGCTACACCAGCGCCCTGGCCTACGCCCGCCAGCCGGTGGGCATCATCACCGGCGACTGGGACAGCAAGACCGGCTTTTTCTACCAGCAGACCGATACCACCGACCTCATCGGCCGGGCCATGCGCTGGGCCTCGGGGGCGGATCTGGCCCTGGTCTCGGTGGGCCGGATGGGGGAGGAGCCCATCTCCGCCCTCATGCGCCAGGGCAGCTCCGCCCAGGTAAACTGGCAGGACTGCTACACCCTCTATCCCCACGCGGACAGCACCCTGTGCACCGTGGAGCTCACCGGCGCCCAGCTGCGCGCCTGGCTCGTCCGCTCCGCCCAGGGGTACACCCTCACCGCCACCGGCTCGGTGTCCGGCGGAGACGGGGGGGTGGATATCATCTACGGGCTGGACTACGACCTCTACCTGGGGGACGGCCAGTCGGATATCCAGGTCTCCACCCCCACCTACCAGGGCACGGCGGTGACCGACGATCAGGTGTTCACCGTGGCGGTGGACAGCGCCCGGCTCACCGGCCCCTGGGGCGACCCCTACGGCTGGTATGAGACTACCGGGATTGACCTGTACAGCGACAAGGTGACCTGGCGGGCGTGGGCGGACTACAGCTTCAGCCCCCAGTCGGGCACCATTCCCGCCATTCTGGCCGGATATGTGAGCTACACAACCGCCCAGACCGGCTCCCTCACCCCCAGCCGGGAGAGCAGCTGGACGGTCTACCCCGGCAATCTGGACGGGGCGGTCACCCGGCTGGAGCTGGTCACCCTGCTCTACGGTCTGGCGGGCAGCCCCACTCCGGCCGCCGACGCCGCCTTCCTGGATGTGTCGGACAACAGCGCGGTGATCTGGGCCGCCGAGGCGGGCGTGGTGAGCGGCAACGGCACCGGGCTCTTCCTCCCCGCCCAGCAGGTCACCCGGGAGCAGGCCGCGGTGATGCTCTACGGCTTTGTCAAGTCCCAGGGTCTCTCCCTGCCCCTGTCGGGGCAGAGCACGGAGCTGCTGGACGAGGCGCAGATCTCCTCCTGGGCCCGGGAGGCCGTGGGCTTCTGCATCCAGACCGGGCTGCTCCCCGCCATCGGCCGGGGGGACCTGTTCCAGCCCAACGAGCCCCTCACCCGCTACCAGGCCTGGCAGGTATTCACCTTCCTGAGCAACCTGGAGTAGCCTCTCCTTACAAGAAGGCCCCCCGTCCGCAGCTGCGGACGGGGGGCCTGTTTTACTTGTTCAGAAGGGCGGCAATGCGGGCGTTGAGCCCCTCCACGTCGGGGGCGTCCACCGGGGTGTCCGCCAGGCCAAAGTCCTCTTTGAGCCTGAGGATGCGGTACACGCTCTCGTCCAGGCGCTCCATGCTCAGCCGCCCGCTCTCCGCCGCCGCCAGCAGGGCGTCCCGGGCGGCGGTGAGGTTGTCCGAGCCGTGGCACACCAGCAGCAGATCGCACCCCGCCTCCACCGCCAGCACGGCGGCCTCCCCCATGCCGTAGGAGTCGGAGATAGCCGCCATGGTGAGATCGTCGGTGCACACCACTCCCTCAAAGCCCAGCTCCCCCCGCAGCACGCCGTCCACCAGCACCGGGGAGAGGCTGGCGGGGTACTGGCTGTCAAACTGGCTCATGAGGATATGGCCCACCATGACGGCGGGGATGCCCGCCTCCACCGCCCGGCGGAAGGGGATGGCCTCCAGGGCCTCCCACTCCTCCCGGGTCTTGTCCACCACGGGCAGGGCCAGGTGGGAGTCGGTGTCCGTGTCCCCGTGGCCGGGGAAGTGCTTGCCCACGGGGAT
>CALWWS010000063.1 GCA_944385305.1 uncultured Oscillospiraceae bacterium
GGCGCACCTGGCCGTCCTGGCGGCTGAGGATGACGGTGTCAATCTTGCAGTTGTTCTTGATGATGACCGAGTTGGCGCCGCCGCCCCGGATGAGCAGGCGGCCGGTGACGGTCACGCCGTCCAGCACCACATGGCCGTCGCCCACGCCCTCGGCCACGATCAGATCGCCGGAGACGGTCAGGCCGGAGAAGGTCACGCTGCCGGTGTTGATCACCGCGCTGCCCTCCACGCTCTGATTGTAGGTGCCCGCCTGGGCGAAGTAGCCCTGGAACACGTTGTCCAGGATGGTGGCCACCTCGGCCCGGGTAATGTTGGCGGTGGGGTTCAGGTACCCGCCGCTGCCCTGGACATAGCCGCCGGCCACCATGGCGCCCACGCCCTGGGCGGCCCAGCCGGCCACCTGGCCGGCGTCGGTGTAGGAGGCGTAGTCACTGGCCGAGCCGCTCAGGTTCAGCACCCGGGCAAGCATCACCATGGTCTCCTGCCGGGTGATGGCGGCGCCGGGATTGGCGTTGACGCCGTCCCCCTGGAGGACGCCGGCGGCGCTGGCCTTAAGTACCGCATCGGCGTACCAGGCGCCGTCCTCCACGTCGGCAAAAGAGTTGGAGGCCTTAACCCGGTAGTCCATGATGCGATCCAGCATCACGGCCAGCTCCGCCCGGGTGATGTTGGCGGTGGGGTTTAGGTTGCCGGCCTGATCCCCCTGCAGCACGCCCCGGTCAGACCAGGTGCTCATGGCCCCGTCGTACCAGTTGCCCGGCTGGGAGGCTTCATCAGCTGCCGCTGCGGGGATGACAGTTATGGAAATAATCACAGCCAAGGCCAGAACAAGGGAAAACACGCGTCTCTTCATACAAAAACTCCTCTCCTGAAAAATGCGCCGAAGCAAAAAGCGTCGACTTGTCTGATACAGTGTCAAGACCAGAGATGATTATAGCACGTTGGGAGAAAAATGCAAGAAAAAGGAAGGTGGTTATTTTTTCTTCCCGGACGAACCGTCGGGAAAGTACTCCTGGACAAAGTCCACCTGTGGAACCTGGAAGGTTCTCCCCTTTAAATAGGACAGGATTCCGGCGTCGGTGGGGAAGGTGAAGGTGAGCTTGTAGGAGTACAGGGCCTGGAAGGAGCGGCCGTAGCGCTTGTCGTCCCGCTGCCTGCCGTACTTCCCGTCCCCCAGCAGGGGGTGACCGACGGCGGCGAACTGGGCCCGGATCTGGTGGGTGCGCCCGGTGAGCAGGCGGCACTCCACCAGGGAGAGGCCCCCGGCAGTCTTCAGGGTCTTATATAAGGTGGCGGCGCTCTTGCCGCCGGGGACGGGGCGGGCGTATACCTTCACCTGGGCCTTCTCCTCGTCCTTGTACAAAAAGCCCTCCAGCTTGCCCTGAGGGGGCGTGATTCGGCCGTGGATGACGGCCAGGTAGTACTTGTCAATCTCACGGGCCCGGATCTTCTCGTTGAGGATGCGCAGGGTCTCGGCGTTCTTGGCCGCCATAACGATGCCGCCGGTGTTGCGGTCAATCCGGTTGCACAGGGCGGGGGCGAAGGCGTGCTCGTCCCGGGGATTCCACTCCTTCTTCTGATAGAGGTAGGCCTGGATGTGGGTGATAAGGGTGTTTACCTTTTCGTGCTCGTCGGCGTGGCACAGCTGCCCGGGCCGCTTGTCCAGCAGCATCAGGTTTTCGTCCTCATAGACGATGTCCAGCCGGGGCTTGAATACCGCCAGGAAGGCGTTGTCCTCCCGGGGCGCCTCGAAGAACTCGTCGTTGATGTACAGCTGCAGCACGTCCCCCTCCGCCAGACGCACGTCCCGCTGGCTGCCTTTGCCGTTGCGCTTGACCCGCTTGAGGCGGATGTACTTCTGGGCCAGGGGCGCGGGGAGCAGGGGGAGGGTTTTGGCCAGCCAGCGGTCCAGCCGCTGTCCCGCGTCATTTTTCCCGATGATAAATTCCTTCATATCTCCACGCTCCAACCTGCGCGCCGCCGGATTTGCCCGCCGCGCTGTTTTTTCAGAGAGTATCATACCACAAAACGAAAAAAATTGAAAAAGTATTTGACATCAACGCGGATTTTCGTTATAATGTCCGCTGTACCATTGTGAGAGGTGTGCCATGCGACTGAATCTGCGCGACATTATCCACGTCCCCGGCGCGTCCAAGCCCTTCCGGTTTACCCTGGATCTCTCGGCGCTGGACTTCTACGGGGCGCAGCCTTTTACCGAAGCGGTGGAGGTGGAGGGTTGTGTGCGCAACATGGCCGACGCCCTGGTGCTCCAGGGCACGGCGGGCACCACCCTCAGCCTGGTGTGCGACCGCTGTCTCAAGCCCTTCCGGCGGGAGATGTCCGTGACGGTGGACACCCTGCTGGCCGAGACGCTGGAGGACGAGGAGAACGACGAGATCCTCCTGCTGGAGGACGGCCAGGTGGATTTGGACGAGGTGTTTACCACCGCCCTCATCCTGGCAATGGACAGCAAGCATGTCTGTAAGGAGGACTGCAAGGGCCTGTGCCCCAGGTGCGGCGCGGATTTGAACGAGGGCCCCTGTTCCTGCAGACCGGAAGTGGATCCACGTTTGGCTGCCCTTGCGCAGCTGTTGGATAAAGACCCTGAGTAACTTCTGCCCGGCCAGGGCATTGACCTAAGGAGGTGTCATAGATGGCAGTCCCTAAGAGTAAAGTGTCCAAGCAGCGCCGGAACAAGCGCCGCAGCTCCGTGTGGAAGCTGGAGACTCCCGGTGTTACCACCTGCCCCAAGTGCGGTGAGTTCCGTCTCCCCCACAGAATGTGCAAGAACTGCATGACCTACAACGGTCACGAGCTGGGCAAGGCTGAGGCCAGCGCCGAGGCGAAGTAAATAGCCGAAAAGAAGAGGGGAGAAACCCCTCTTTCTTTTTGCGTGGAAACCGGGTAAACTATGGCTGAACGGTCCCGGCGGGAAGGGAGGCGGCGTGGAATGAGCCTGACAAAAATTGAATCGGTGGACCCCCACAGCCCGGCCCAACGGGCGGGGGTGCGGGCGGGGGAGACCCTGCTCCAGGTCAACGGCCACCCCATTGTGGACGTGCTGGACTACAAGTACTACACCTATGACGCCCGCCTCCAGCTCACCCTGCTGGAGGAGAGCGGGGGACAGCGCACCCTGCGGGTGCGCAAGGGGGAGGGGGAGGATCTGGGGCTCAACTTCCCCACCTATCTGATGGACAAGGCCCGCTCCTGCGCCAACCGCTGTGTGTTCTGCTTTGTGGATCAGCTCCCCCCCGGCATGCGGGAGAGCCTGTACTTCAAGGACGACGACGCCCGGCTCTCTTTCCTCATGGGCAACTATATCACCCTCACCAACCTCTCCCAGCGGGAGATCCAGCGCATTATCGACCTGCGGGTTTCGCCCATCAACATCTCGGTGCACGCCACCAACCCCGACCTGCGCGCCAAGCTGCTGGGTCACCGCAACGGGGGGGCCCTCATGGGGCATATGGAGCGCTTTGCCGCGGCGGGGATCACCATGAACTGCCAGATCGTCGCCTGCCCCGGCCTCAACGACGGGGCGGAGCTGGAGCGCTCCATGGCGGAGCTGGCCGCCCTCTACCCCCAGGTGAACAGCGTCTCCGTGGTGCCCGTGGGACTCACCCGCCACCGGCAGGGGCTCTACCCCCTGCGGCCTTACACCGCCGCCCAGGCGGCGGCCACGGTGGACCTGGTGGAGGGGTACGGCCGCCGCTGCCTGGCAGAGCACGGCACCACCCTCTTCTGGTGCTCCGACGAGTTCTATCTCCGGGCGGGCCGCCCCATCCCGCCGGACTCCTACTACGAGGACTACACCCAGCTGGAAAACGGGGTGGGCATGCTGCGCCTGCTGCGCCACGAGTTCGACCTGGCCCTGGAGGACGCGGAGGAGGCCCATGCGGCCCCCTTCTCCACCGCCTGCGGGGTGGACGCCGCCCCATGGATAGAGGAAATTGTTGACAGGGCGGCGGCAAAATGCCATACTAAGGGTAAGGTTTATCCCATTCGAAACGACTTTTTCGGGGAGACCATCACAGTCTCCGGCCTGATTACCGGCGGGGATCTCATCGCGCAGCTGAAGGGGAAGGACCTGGGCGCGCGGCTGCTGCTGCCGGTGAATATGCTCCGCCACGGGCAGGATGTGTTTCTGGACGATGTGACGGTGTCCGACGTGGAGCGGGCGCTGGGCGTGCCGGTACAGCCCGTCAACCAGGACGGGTGGGAGCTGTGCGACGCCATTTTTGAAAGGAGGCTCTGAGCTTGGCAAAGCCCTTGATTGCCATCGTGGGCCGGCCCAATGTGGGCAAGTCCATGCTCTTCAATAAGCTGGTGGGCCAGCGGCTGTCCATTGTGGAGGACACCCCCGGCGTCACCCGGGATCGGCTCTACGCCGAGGCCGAGTGGTGCGGGCGCAAGTTCGACATTGTGGATACCGGCGGCATTGAGCCCTCGGCAGACAGCGAGATTCTGGCCTTCATGCGCCAGCAGGCGGAGATCGCCATCCAGAACGCCACGGTGATTGTCTTTCTGTGCGACAGCAAGACCGGCCTCCCCGCCTCCGACCAGGAGGTGGCCAACATGCTCCTGCGGGCCAAAAAGCCGGTGGTGCTGGCGGTGAACAAGATGGACCAGGTGGGCCACACCAACCCGGACGTGTACGAGTTCTACAACCTGGGTCTGGGGGACCCCATCCCGGTCTCTGCTGTCCACGGCCACGGCACGGGGGATCTGCTGGACGAGTGCGTCAAGTATTTCCCTCCCGAGGAGGAGGCCGAGCCCGAGGACGACGTGGTGAAGGTGGCTGTCATCGGCAAGCCTAACGTGGGCAAGTCCTCCCTCATCAACCGCATCCTGGGGGAGCAGCGGGTGATTGTCAGCGACATGGCGGGCACCACCCGGGACGCAGTGGACAGCTACTTTGAGAACAAGAAGGGCAAGTACCTCTTCATCGACACCGCCGGAATGCGGAAGAAGTCCAAGGTGGACGACCGGATTGAGAAGTTCTCCGTTCTCCGGGCCACCATGGCCATCGAGCGGTGCGACGTGTGCCTTATTATGATTGACGCCAATGAGGGGGTCACCGAGCAGGACACCAAGGTGGCCGGTCTGGCCCACGAGGCAGGCAAGGCGTGCATCATCGTGGTCAACAAGTGGGACGCGGTGGAGAAGGACGACAAGACCATGGACAGGATGCGCCAGGACGTGCGCCGGGATCTGTCCTATATGACCTATGCCCCCATTGTCTTCATCTCCGCCCTCACCGGCCAGCGGGTGGATCGCCTCTTTGAGCTTATCAACTTTGTCAACGACCAGGCGTCCATGCGCATCACCACCGGCATGCTTAACTCCGTGCTGGCCGACGCCACCGCCCGGGTGCAGCCCCCCACGGACAAGGGCCGCCGCCTGAAGATCTACTATATGACTCAGGTGGGCGTCAAGCCTCCCCACTTCGTCATTTTCTGCAACGATGCCAAGCTGTTCCACTTTTCCTATCA